>CBFHXZ010000103.1:0-1491 GCA_965659965.1 Coraliomargaritaceae bacterium | reverse complement strand
GTCAGAGGTCGGCTGAGGACTTTCGGGTGGGTGCTGAGACGGAGAAATCCAAGTGCGGTGATGCGGCAAAACGCGATTTTTTTATGGGATTGATTTTTCCAGTAGTGTTGGGCTGCGTGGTGGTGCCGGTGATTTTGGTCGGCGAGGGCGAGCCAGAGGTTGACATCAAGCAGATCCATACGTTGCGGGATAAAGAGTATTAAGTCCTGCCAATGCGCTTGATCTCTTCATCTTCAAGAAGCGCGTGCAGCTCGCGATTGTCGCGCGGTGCAATGAGGGGCGTATTCGGCATACGTGGAATGACAGCGGGCGGCGGTTCCCGATGTTCTGTGTAGCTCGGCGGGGTAGCCTCTTCCCGGAGCCCCGACTGGATATACAGCGTCATTAGGTCTTTCAATGTCGTTCCTTGCTGGGCCGCACGGGTTTTGACCTCTTTGAAGAGGTCATTTGGAAGATCTATGGTTGTTCGCATTTAAGTACAAAGACATAAATATGTTTTTATGTCAACTTGGGTTAAAAGTACAACAGGTCAACATTAATGCGTCCCAAGCCGTTCCAGCTTGTAGTCTCCACCTAAGATGCCGTTGGTCCAGTCTTGATTCTCGAGATACCACTGTACGGTTTTGCGGAAGCCGGATTCAAAGTCTTCCTTGGGTTCCCAGCCGAGTTCGTCGCGGATCTTGGAAGCGTCGATAGCGTAGCGGAGGTCGTGGCCGGGGCGGTCAGTGACAAATGTTATGAGCTCCTCATAACTTTTCCCGGGTCGTAGTTGCTCCTTTGCGGCCCTGAGGGCACCCTGCACAGTCATTCCTTCGGTACAAATACCTTCGTGTTTGCCATCTTCGTTCTGTCGAACTGCGCCATCCATGAGTTTACAAAGCATTCGAACCAGCTCGATATTTTGTCGCTCGTTGTTGCCACCGATGTTGTAGGTCTCCCCTACCCGGCCCTGGGTCAGGACGGTGTGCAGGGCTTCAGCGTGGTCGCCAACGTAGAGCCAGTCGCGTATGTTCTCGCCCTTGCCGTAAACGGGGATGGGTTCGCCGCGTAGACACTTAAGAATAACGACAGGGATAAGTTTTTCGGGGAACTGGTAGGGTCCGTAGTTGTTAGAGCAGTTGGTGACGAGTACCGGTAAACCATAGGTGTCTGCCCATGCGCGGGCAAGGTGATCCGATGCCGCCTTGGAGGCAGAATACGGGGAATGGGGGTCGTAAGGAGTGGTCTCGGAAAAGCCGGGGGCATCGGGCTCGAGCGAACCGTAAACCTCGTCAGTGGAGACGTGCAAGAAGCGGAAATTGTTTTCATCCGGCAGACTGCGCCAATACTCCAGCGAAGCTTGGAGCAAATTATAGGTGCCAACGATATTGGTCTGGATGAATTCACCGGGGCCATCGATCGAGCGGTCAACATGGCTCTCAGCGGCTAGGTGCATGACCGCGTCGGGTTGATAACGGGCAAAGACTTCGCCGAGTGCTGCGGCATCGCAGA
>CBFHXZ010000102.1:0-1588 GCA_965659965.1 Coraliomargaritaceae bacterium | reverse complement strand
TCCCCCTCGAGCACGAGGCAGGTGCGATCCGCATACGCCTTAAATTCAGGAAATGCGTAGACTGATTCCGGCACGACCAAACGGGCATCGCTACGGGCATGTGCCATGAGCTGTGATTTTTCACGTGCCACGCCTTTAATACTTCCCAAACCCTCAAGATGCGCCGAACCGATTTGCGTAACGATCACGAGGTCGGGCTGTATCATCGCGGAAAGCGTCTTCATTTCACCAGGTTCGCTGATTCCCGCTTCAATGACTGCGTAGTCCTGATTATCGGAGTCCAAACCAAAAAGGGTCATCGGGACCCCCACACAATTATTCCAATTCCCCGGGGTGGCATGGCAACGAAATGAACCCAGACACGCCTGCAGCATTCCTTTGGTGGATGTTTTACCACAACTCCCGGTAATTCCAATGACGGGTTTGCGGTAGCGTTCGCGCTGTGCCTGTCCAATGTCCGCGAGTGCCTTCCTAGCATTCGTGACCACCAGCTGAGGCAACGATTCTCCACATGCTTTTTCCACAATAGCACAGGAGGCACCCGACTCTAAAGCGGCTTTCAGAAAGTCGTGCCCGTCCCGCTTACCATGACTGAGCGCGATAAATCCAGCCCCCGCATTCAAATGCCGGGTATCAAAATGTAAACCGTCGATTGACGGAGGCGGGGGCGCGCTCCATTGCCCACCCGTCCAGCGGGCTAAATCTGCGGGGTCAAAGTGCATTATTTGCCGGGGGCATCCTTTTCTTTGAGGGCCCAAAGTTCTCGAATCACTTGACGGTCATCGAAGGGAATAACGGAACTGTCAAACTCCTGATAGGTTTCATGACCTTTACCCGCCACCAAAATACAATCGCCCGCCCCGGCAAGATCGAGTGCCGTTGAAATCGCACGCTTCCGGTCGGAAATAAATTGCACGCCCTCTCCTTCCGTTCCTTTCAGGGCAACCCGCATATCATCAAAAATCTGATCCTGCGATTCCGACCGTGGATTATCGGAAGTCACCAGAATAATGTCAGCGCCATCAAGGGCAGCCTGCAACATCGGCGCGCGCTTGGTTCGGTCACGGTCACCACCGCAACCAAAGACCAAAATACAACGACCGGGGGTCAATTCGCGCAACATTTCGCAGGCATGCTTGAGGGCATCGTCGGTATGCGCGTAGTCCACCAAGACATTGAAATCCTGCCCGAGGTCTACCCGTTCCATGCGACCCGGCACTACTGGAAAAGCTGCAACCCGCGCCAGCATCGCTTCCATCGAAAAACCACGGGCGTGACCAATCGCTAAAGCGGCAAGCAGGTTACTCACATTGTAACGGCCCATGAGCGGCGAACGCAACTTTGCCTGCCCGCCCGGCCAAATCACTACAAATTCAGTATGGTCCGGATAAAACTTTAATTCCCGCGCAGTGATATCCGCTTCAGTCTTTAGCGCAAAAGTCGTCGCTCGTATACCAGAGTCACAGGATTTCAACAAACGTTCCCCGTAGGGACAATCCACGTTGATGACCGCAGCTTGGGGCAACTCGCCATTGCGCCCATTGAAAAGCCGTTCCTTTGAGGCGAAATAAGCCTCCATATTTTTATG
>CBFHXZ010000101.1:0-1800 GCA_965659965.1 Coraliomargaritaceae bacterium | reverse complement strand
ATTGCCTGTGGCCCAACCGCGAAGCCTCCGAAAGCTTCGGTATGGCATGGAATTCAGTTGAATCAGGCCCCAAGCGCGACCTCATGCAGGACCTCGGCAGTGCCGTTAAAGAGGCCGGTCTCAAGATGGGCTATTACTACTCTATCTGGGATTGGTTTAACCCCCTTTGGCCGGAAAAAGATCAACCAACCCGGCGCGGCAAGACCTGCAATGAGGAAACCCTAAAGCAATACATTGAGCAAGTCATGTATCCCCAATTCAAGGATCTGGTTAACAACTATGAACCTGCCTTGATTTTTTCTGATGGTGATTGGTGGATGGACGACGAAAAGTGGCAAACCAAGCCCCTCCTCGCATGGCTCTTTAACAATGCCCCCAATAAGGATGAGGTCGTTATTAATGACCGCTGGGGCAAAGTCCGCAAAAAACACGGCGGCTATTTCACGACCGAGTACGGCTCTGGATTCAGCGATCCAAAGATTCTTTGGGAAGAAAATCGCGGGATCGGGAAATCCTTCGGCTACAACCGCGTTGAAAGCTTCGACGATTATAACTCTACCGAGCTCTTGATTTACATGCTTTGCGATATCGTTTCCCGCGGAGGTAACTTCCTTTTGGATATTGGACCGACCGCAGATGGTCGTATCCCTGTCGTCATGCAGGATCGCCTCATCAACATGGGCAAATGGCTTGATGTCAATGGTGAGGCCATCTACGAAACCCGCCGCTGGAAAAAAGACTGCCAGTGGTCTGAGGGCACCATAATCAAATACACCAAGCAAGAGTTCCACAAGGGTGTGCCGGATCCCATTATTGAAATGGCGCGTTACCCGCGTGAGGGGCAAGCCCGCAAGGAATGCTACTTTACCCGTAAGGGAGATACCGTTTACGCCCTCATCACCAAACTACCCGATGGCGACACATTCACCATTCAGGACATCGAGCTCAGTAAAGGATCCGAAGTCAGCATGCTCGGCATTGAGGGTCTCCTGGATTACACCTCCGAAAATGGCAACATTACCGTCAAGCTTCCCGCTTTCAATCCCAGCACCATGCCCTGCGAATTTGTCTACACCCTGAAACTCACCCAGGCGCGCTGATTTGAACCTAAACTCCATAAAACCATCATGAACCGCTCCGTCCCTTCCCATATTTTCCGTCTCGCAATAATTTGCCTCGGCCTACTTGGCGGTTCCTCTACGCAAGCGGAGCAACCGAATATCCTTTTCATTTTTGCAGACGACCACAGCTACGAGGCGATCGGCGCAATGGATATGCTCGATATTGACACCCCCCATATCGACCGACTCATGAACATGGGAACGACCTTCACCCACGCCTATAATATGGGTTCCTGGACGGGCGCTGTTTGTATTGCTAGCCGTACCATGCTTAATACCGGGGCCTCCGTCTGGCGTGCCCCGCGCAATCGGCGTGCCTTCGCAGATCAAATCAATGCAGGAACTACCTGGCCTCAACTTCTCCGCGCTTCCGGTTACCGTACCTACATGACTGGCAAGTGGCATTTGCCATCAAAAGTGGAACCCCTCTTCGATGTTGTTGCCGATGTCCGCCCCGGCATGCCTGCAGATGTTCCCGAAGGCTACAACCGCCCACTTGACGAAGCCGACTACCTAAACGGCTGGAAACCTTGGGAACAACAATACGGCGGCTTCTGGGAAGGCGGTACCCATTGGAGCGAGATCATTGCCGACCACGCCACAGACTTCCTGGCCCAAGCCGCCGAAGATCCAAAACCCTTCTTTATGTACCTCGCATTCAATGCCCCGCATGACCCAC
>CBFHXZ010000100.1:0-1838 GCA_965659965.1 Coraliomargaritaceae bacterium | reverse complement strand
CACGTACCTTCCCCGAGGCGAGGTGGGGATATGGCAGTCCCTCTACTTCCAGCAAGGGCGCATCCGGCAATTCAAACGGGTAATCCATCCCATGAAATTGATTCCTCAAGGCATATCAGGCAAATGTTTCTTCACTTTGCCTAATGTGTATTATTTGAAGAAAAAACTTGCAGGTAAGCAACTGCCTCATAAGTTCTCCATCTTCTTGATGTCCCGTTCGTCTAGCCAGGTCTAGGACACCGGGTTTTCATCCCGGCAACAGGGGTTCGAATCCCCTACGGGATGCCATTCTCATTGAAACGGCATCCATGGGCATCAAAACACTGCTCAGGCTATTAGTTTTCGTGCATTGCCATTGATTCTACCCGCTCAGCACTTTGTATAGAAACCATGCCCGACCCTATACAAGAGATTGCCCGCCTGCGGGCTGAAATCGCCAAACACGATGCGCGCTATTACAAGACGGCGCAGCCTATTATTGACGATCAAGCCTACGACCAACTCAAAGCACGCCTGCTTGATCTTGAGCAACAACATCCAGAGTTGGACAGCTCCGAGTCCCCGAGTCATGCCGTAGGTGACGACCGCTCCGAGGGCTTTGACAGCTATACCCACCACAAGCCTATGCTCAGTCTGGATAATACCTATAACCAGGAAGACCTGCTTGATTTCGGAAAACGCCTCGAGAAGTTATTTCCCGGCCAAGAGCTACAGTATATAATCGAACCTAAAATCGACGGCGTAGCGGTCAGCTTAAGCTACGAAAAGGGAGTCTTGGTTCGCGCGGTCACCCGTGGCAATGGAACTGAAGGTGATGTCATTACGCAAAACCTGAGGCACATTAAAGACTTGCCGCATACGTTGGATAATGCCCCCAGCCATCTGGAGATTCGCGGTGAAATCTACATGAGCCATGATGAATTTGAACGCATTAACACAGAGCGTGAAAAAGAAGGGCTGAGCCTTTACGCCAATCCACGCAATCTTGCAGCCGGTACGGTGAAACTGCTCGACCCGCAACAAGCTCGCGCTCGAAAACTCGAAATCGTTCTCTACGGACTGGGAGCCTGTGAACCGGAAGATTTCTTTAAGTCTCAATCCGATGTTCAGCAAAAACTTCGGGCATGGAATTGCCCCGTCCTAGAAAAATATTGGACCTGCAAGAGTATCGAGGCCGTCTGGCCCTGCATTGAGGAATTGGACAGCCGACGCAACGCTTTCACCTACCCAACGGACGGAGCGGTCATCAAGCTGGACTCCATTGCCCAACAACAGGAGGCGGGAACCACCGCCAAAGCCCCCCGGGGCGCGATCGCTTATAAATTCGAGGCCGAGCGAGCAGAGACGCTGCTCCATGAGATACAAATGCAAGTCGGTCGCACGGGCGCGGTAACACCGGTAGCTATCCTTGAGCCTGTACAACTCGCAGGCACCATCGTTTCGCGTGCCACCCTTCATAACGAAGATGAAATCCTCCGTAAGGACATCCGGCCCGGTGACACTGTGCTGGTTCAAAAAGCGGGTGAAATCATCCCGCAGGTGCTTGCTGTCAATCTCGAGAAACGCCCGGAAACAAGCCTCCCCTTTGATTTCCAAAGCCGTCTCAGAGAACTCGGCATTCAGGCAGAACGTCAAGCCGGGGGCGCAGCGTGGCGCGTTGTCGCGCGTGACAATCCCGAACGCCAAAGCAGAACGCTCCGTCATTTTGCCAGCCGGGTATGCATGGATATTGAAAACCTCGGTGCCGCCGTGGTGGAGCAATTGGTTCAGCGCGGCCTCGCCCGTGACCCCGCTGATTTATATCAGCTCAACCTGGAAAAACTCCTAAACCTCGAGAA
>CBFHXZ010000099.1:1148-1899 GCA_965659965.1 Coraliomargaritaceae bacterium | reverse complement strand
GCATACATGAAGGCGAGGAGGAGCTTGCTGATGAAGCTGAGGAAGCCGAACTGCATGACGAGGTCCTTGTCGTTGCCGAGGGCTTGCAGGCGTTTGAATTCCTTGGGACCGACGAAGTAATCGAAATCGAAGGATTTGGAATCTCCGGCGGGTACGACGCCAAAGGCGTAGCCCGCGCTACCGGTGATGCCCGTGCGGGGAGCATTTTCTCCGGTGGCACCGGAGGGGCTGTAAACCGGGTAAATGACGAGGCTGTCGGCATTGGACTGACGGGCAGAGAGGATGCCGGCAAAGAATTGGTTTTTAACGGAGGTCCATTGAAGGGGGGCGCCGGTATTGATGGAAATTTGATCTTTGGGCGCGGAGGCTCCGATTCCGAGGAAGCCATTGCTGCCGGTGAGTTTGGAGACTGCTTTGAATTTGGCTTTCTCACCATTGTAGTAACCGACGTTGATGTAACTCTGTTGCATGGCGCCGTCTGAAATGGGGCGCATGGTACCGAGGTTCAAATAGAGGGTGGAGAAGGCTTTGGCTTTAGCGCCGAGATTTTCGAAGCGGGTGCGGTGCTCGATGATGTAGGGATCCTGACCGTTACCGGATTGAGCCGCGAGGGTGTAGGTGCGGTGAATGCGAAGCTCGGGGCCGGCTTGCAGGACAAAGGTGATGCTATTGGCAGAGCGGGATTCGACGGTGTAGGCCATGTCGAATTCGCGGATGGAGCCGTCGCTTTTGGGGAGGCCGAGGCTGAGGG
>CBFHXZ010000099.1:0-1139 GCA_965659965.1 Coraliomargaritaceae bacterium | reverse complement strand
CAGAGCGGGATTCGACGGTGTAGGCCATGTCGAATTCGCGGATGGAGCCGTCGCTTTTGGGGAGGCCGAGGCTGAGGGTGGGCAGGTGGCCGTTGTCGTTAAAGACGTAATCGTCGCGGCCACCGCGTTTGGTCTGGAGGAAATTGACCCTACGGATAGCGCCGCCTCGGTTGGTGAATTCGACTTCGATGAAGTCGTTGGCAATCGCGATGATGGATTCGGGTGCGAGTTCTTTAGCGGAGCTTGCCTGAAGGGTGCTTTCAACGGCAGGTGCTTCACCGGGCTCGAGGTCGCGCGTCATGAGCTCGAGCATTTCGGAGGCCTCGGGCGCGAGCGTTTGCGGGCCGGAAGTCGTGGCGGGGTCCGTTTGCGCGGGGGCGGTTTCCTGCGAAACGGGCGCGGTGGGGGCGGTTTGCTCGCGGACTTTGGCATCCTGCCAGAACATTGCGAAGAATCCGCCACCGAGGAAAAGGAGGCCGAGGAGAGTATTTTTCTTATCCATTAGATAGTTTGTTGAAATGCAGTGAGGGCTCGTCTGGCGAGCAAGTTTTCAAATTTGGCACGGGATCGGAACCGCCGGGATGCCATGGATGGCAACGGAGGATGCGGCGAAGGGCGAGGCCTAAACCGCGCAGGAACCCGTGATGGAGGAAGGCTTCGCGGGCGTAGGCGGAGCAGGTGGGATGAAAACGGCACCCGCAGGCGCCGCCGAAAAGGGCGTATTTGACGGGCGAAAGGGTGAGCTGATAGCCGCGAACCATTAAGGCAGCAAGGCGAGCAGGCAGCGATGGATGGGGTCGGTTCATGCAGCGGTGATCTTTTGGCAGGTCTCGCTAAAGCGGGCTTCGAGTTCGGCGAAGGGAACAGAATCAAAATCAGAACGGAGGACTAACACGAGGTCGAGGCCCGGGGGGAGTTTGGCTTGATGTTGTCTGAAGAGGTTGCGGACAAGGCGTTTTCCGTAGTTGCGCTTGACGGCGTTACCGACACGGCGGCTGGCAATGACGCCGAGGCGGGGGGCTTGCAGGTCGGCATCTTCGTGCTGAAGATATTGAACAATAAAAAGCCCGCAGTGAATTCGAGTACCTCGACTGCGGACTTGTTGAAAATCACTTTGTGAGCGCAGCCGTTGATGGGCT
>CBFHXZ010000098.1:0-1912 GCA_965659965.1 Coraliomargaritaceae bacterium | reverse complement strand
ATCAACCAAGTTAAAGGCGATCGCCATCTCGTTCTTAACAATACCGTGGTAAACTGCTCCCGCTACCCAGACCCAAAGAAAGAACAGGTGACCCTTGCCATTCAAGGCTTCCGTTCGATGCACGGAATCATGGGTAATATGAACAGCCTGATACGCAATAACATTGCCACCATTAAAAATCGCTCCTGGAACCTTGATGCTACCGTGCGCCCAGGCTGGCGTAAAAGCGATGGCTACATGCCCCCATTGGCATCTGAAATCCCAGGCCAGGCAGATCACAATGCCCTGACTCCCGGAGTAAGCTACCAATACCTGCGCGATCCCAAAAACCATGACTTCCGACCCCGCCCCCACTCCCCGCTCATTGATGCCGGTGCGGCGGTGAGCCAAGTCGATCTGCCCAGTGAAATTTCGAATTTCACCCAGCAGCATATCCTTGGCAACGCTCCTGACATTGGCGCCTATGAATTCGGTGACGCCCGATACTGGATCCCGGGTCGCAAAGGCTCCCTTGCCTCCACTCCCGTGCCAAGAAATCATGGCATCCAAGTGCCCTTAGATGCCGACCTCATGTTTCTAGAAGCCTATCAAGTCACCCAGCACCGCGTCCTCTTTGGAACCCACCCCGATGCCCTTATGCCGATTGCCTTGCTTATGGACTCAAAAAGCAACATCGTCACACCCCCTGCCCTCAAGCCAAGCACCCAATACTACTGGCGCGTCGATGCTAAGGACTCCCCTGATTCCAAAAGATGGCGCATCGGAAAGGTTTGGCACTTTACAACCGCCGATAAGTAAAAGTAGAAAAAACCTTTCTTACCCGCAGAGGCACATCGTCCACTTTTGCCATGCTTCGGGTCAATATATCTATTCAAAAAAATACCCCGCCTTGGCATGCTCAACATACCTTTATTAAAAACTCTCCTGGAGCCTGTTCCCAATATGAAAAAAACCCTGCCCTGCTTGACCCTTGCGGTTTCACTCTTCCTTAACGCACTCGTGACTGCCACCGCCGCCGATGCATACCAACCCAACTGGGAATCACTCGATTCCCGCGAAACCCCGCAGTGGTATCCCGATGCGAAGTTTGGCATCTTCATTCACTGGGGACTCTATTCCGTTCCCTCCTTTTCTCCTAAGGGCACCTACAGCGAATGGTATTGGCATGCAAAAGACGGTGACCAAACCGGTAGACACCAAGCGGCAGTGGGCGCCTCAAAAGTCACCCAAGCCTTCCACAACCGGGTTTACGGAGAGGATTTTGCCTATGCGGATTTCCGCCCGCTCTTCACATGCGAGCTCTTTGAGCCCTTTGAGTGGGCACAGGTTTTTAAGCGGAGCGGTGCAAAATACGTTGTCCTCACCTCTAAGCACCACGATGGCTATTGCCTGTGGCCCAACCGTGAAGCTTCCGAAAGCTTCGGTATGGCATGGAATTCCGTTGAATCGGGCCCTAAGCGTGACCTCATGCAGGACCTTGGCAGTGCCGTTAAAGAGGCCGGCCTAAAAATGGGCTACTACTACTCTATCTGGGATTGGTTCAATCCCCTCTGGCCCGAGAAAGACCAACCCACCCGACGCGGTAAAGTCTGCAATGAGGAAACCCTCCAGCAATATCTTGAACAGGTCATGTATCCCCAATTCAAGGAACTGGTGAATAACTACGAACCTGCCTTGATTTTTTCCGATGGTGATTGGTGGATGGATGATGAAAAATGGCAAACCAAGCCTCTCCTCGCATGGCTCTTTAACAATGCACCCAATAAGGATGAAGTCGTCATCAATGACCGTTGGGGCAAAGTCCGCAAAAAACACGGCGGCTATTTCACGACCGAGTATGGCTCCGGATTCAGCGAACCCAACATCCTCTGGGAAGAAAATCGCGGGATCGGGAAATCCTTCGGCTACAACC
>CBFHXZ010000097.1:0-2405 GCA_965659965.1 Coraliomargaritaceae bacterium | reverse complement strand
CCTCATTTGTTTGCATTTTTGACTCTTATTGGGCAACGAATGCGTCAAATTGACTAGAATAATGACTAGCATTCTGGCCTAATAGGGACTGTTAAGTATTCGTATACAATACTTTATAAAATACCTACCTCCTGTACTGCATAGCATTCTGACTAGCATTCTGACAAGATTAACAACAAGTAGCACCACAAGCTACAGGATCGGCGCGCACGTTGAAACCTCCCTTTATTTATAAATACGTGACTTTTATCCGTACTTAAGTAGGTATATTTTATATTTTGTTAATTTATATAAGGTTAGTAACATGAAAAAAACAGGGTTCGTAATCGCTTTAATATTCATCCTCGGAGGTTGCGAAACGACCTTCGACCCACCGGTAATCGTCGAGATGAGACGAGTGACCGGCATCGAAAATTCAGACCAGGCAATCGTTATCAATAGCGACATGAAATTCGAGGACGGTAGGCCGGTAGGTAGAATTTTGAGACTTCCAAAGGGAATTTATACGCTCGAAGCCCAAGATGAGGCCTATTACTTCTACCGCTCTGAAAATGGCATAGAAATAAGTCACCTGAAGAAATCCGAGGGTAAGTTTGAAGCCAACCAGCATCCTGGCGGGTTGATGATCCACAAACAAATATTTTTCCGGATAAAGGGTGATTTTTACTACACTCGACCTGCAGTCATCTATTTGAAAGGCAAAACGGAGGATTCAAGATTTGCAATCCGGGATCTGAACAAGGACTTCCTTCGCCAAAGAGGCTTCATATGGGACAAAACCAAAATAACACCCGACCAGCTAAAGGTGGCATCCCGATAGGCCTTATCCAGCCCACGCAAAAAAATTCAGCAAAAGGGGTCAGAGGTTAAATCCAAAGATTAGATAGCCAAGCAGGGACACCCTTTAAAGCGCCCCTACCCCTCGGGCACGAGGGCTTCATACAGGGCGCGGAGTTTCATGTCGGTTTCGGCGATTTCTCCCTGGGGCGTGGAGCCGTGGACGACGCCGGCGCCGGCGTAAAGTTTGGCGGATTTTTCTTTGATGAGGGCGGAGCGGATGCCGACAATGAGTTCGCCTTCGTTGAGGTGGTTGAACCAACCGAGGGCGCCGGTGTAGAGTCCGCGTTGGGAGGATTCGAGTTTGGGTAAGGCCTGGAGAGCGGCTTTACGGGGGGTGCCGCCAACGGCGGGGGTCGGATGTAATTCCTCGGCGATGTCGAGGAGGTGAACGCCGCGTTTGACTTCGGCCTCGATGGGGGTGAGAAGGTGTTGGACATTCGCGAGGGGCAGGAGCTTGGGGCCGCCGCGGGATTTTCCGCTGATGCCGCGCACGAAGAGGCGTCGAATGATGGAGTCGCGGACGCAGGCGTGTTCCCAGAGGTCTTTTTCGCTGTTCAACAAATCACTCGCGAGGCGGGCGTCGTCGGGAGCGGTCTTGCCGCGGGGCGCGGAACCGGCAATGGCGACGGTGCGGAGACGGCCCTCGTGGATTTCAAGGAGGCGTTCAGGGCTGGATCCGATGAAGCTGCTGCCCTCGTGGCTGCCGTAGGAAAAGGTGTAGCAATCGTTGAAGCGCACGCGGAGACGTTTGAGGACTTCGAGGGGTTGCCAGTTGGTGTTGGCGGTCAGTTCCCGCACGCGGGAGAGGACGATCTTGTCGTAGTCCCCGTTTTTGATGTCTGCGAGGGCGGCGTCGACGAGTTCCGCGAAGGGGCGTTCGCCGAGTTCGGCGTCGTTGACCACTTGGATATTTGCGGGGGTGTCGCGGGCGGGAGTGGCCTCGTTATTGAAAACGGTGAACTTTTCGTAGGCGGTCCACACGCGGTCGACCACTTGATCCAAATCGGAGTCGGGCTCGATGCAGACGTTGGCAACCGCGCCGTAGCGGTCGCCCATGCGGGAGACCTGCCAACGCGGCACAAAGACGCTGGCAGCAGGGAAATCAGCGTCGCTGGTGAGGTCGGACTCAAAGGTAAAAGCGGTAAAGAAATGCGGGCCTGCGAAGGGCGCGGAGAGATCCCCGACGGAAATGGTGTGTTCGAGGATTTCCTCGGCGAAATCCTTGACCGCCTGAAAACGCCCCGCTCCGGAGAAATGCCCCTCGGCGAGGGCATCCGCACCAGCCAAGGCCTGCCCCTTGGACGGTCGTTCGACGTAGAAATGTTGCTCGCCCGCCTCGGAGATCGATTCCAGTACGGCGAGGGGTTTGATGCAGTCCACCTCCATGGATATACTCGCGAGTTGGAAGTGTTCCTTCTCGCAGGCCGCCTCCTGGCAGGCCGCCAAAAAGATCCGCAGGTCGTCCTTGCGGTATTTTCTGACGTTATCGGATGGGATGATTTGCACGCTAAAATTAAGCAAACCAGCTTGGGGAAAACCGCAACCCTGCTTTGCATCGATATTTC
>CBFHXZ010000096.1:0-2499 GCA_965659965.1 Coraliomargaritaceae bacterium | reverse complement strand
ACGAGTTTTTGTATCAAACCACCACTCATTGCTTTGATCAAGCGCGGGGAGACCGAGGATGTGGTAGGATGCGTATCGTTTATTAAAGTGATTGAGTGCGCTTTGGTCGTGCCCGATGAGCTCACTGCTGTAGGAGAAATGGTCGCTTCCGGCGGCATGGGAAACAATCGGTTGAGTATAGGTCAACCAGTGACCGAGATTGAGAACGGCCAGTGCGCCAGTGAAATCAATGCCGGTGCTGGCGAGTGAGGGCGGTTGGTCGTCAAAGCCAATACTGGGATCATGCACATATCGCGAGTCGCCCTCGGTGAAACCTGGCACAGCCGGTTTGTGAAAGCCGTCATCATAAATTACGCCAATTTGCGTTTTACCGTCCCAGCTTCCTCTGCGTTGATTATAGCCGCCGTCAGTTGAGCGGCAACTTTCCATCATGCGCCAAATCTTACCATCCTCAAAGGTGGCATCGGGCCAACGAGCAAGATATACTAAACGAGTCCCGGAAAAAAGCTGCCAGATGTCGTATTCAAGTTTTTGTGACCAAATGCCGCGGGCACCCAATTCCCATTTTTTTGGCAAGGCCCTACTGCCGTTTACTTGCACGGTGCCGGGCTGAGCGGCACGCAGGGTCAGGTTATGCTTATTCCGAAGCTCAATGGTCTCGCGGTAAATTCCTGGAGCGATCTCGATTGTGGCACCGGGCTTGGCAGCCTTAAGCGCAGTTACGATCGTCTTATAGGGTGACGCGTGACTGCCAGAGTTTGAATCAGAGCCTTCAGTGGCGACGTGAATGAGCTGACTTCCGGCGCAAATCGTGTTACATAGAATGAGTCCAAGAACGAGGATACAGGATGCATTTTTCATATAAGCTTAGTGACGATAACAAAAGTTTGCGGAGGCATGTTTCTTTAAGAAAGAGCTTAGGCTAAGACAAATTTGAAAGCCTGAGTCTAGGCGAAATTTGAAAAGTGAGTGCAGATGTTTACAAAATCCATTCGATGGTTTCATATGGTATTTGGTTGACGCGTTTTTTGCTGCTAGGGTAGTATAGAGCATCGAATGGCTCGATTTTGTGACTGGGTCTTTTATTTATGTTCGCGTGCATTCGTGCTTTTTATCCGGGTCGCTGAAATCGCTCTCTAGGGATGAAGCGCACCTTGGGGCATGAGGTGTTATTTGTCCATCATTAGGCATCCTTTGAGTATTTAGGGATTTAAAAAATCCGTTATTATAGTGTATCAGAATTTATCATGCGCAAATTAATACCCCTACTCTTATGTGCATCCGCGTTGACGGGTGCAGCCATGACCACAACCCAAAGGGCTCAATTCAAGCCTACGGTTGAATCCCTCAAGGGTTACAGTTGCCCGGAATGGTTTCGCGATGCAAAATTCGGCATCTATCTGCACTGGGGGGCATACTCGGTGGCAGAGCAGGGTGAATGGTATGCGCGAAACCTCTACCTCGAGTCACGCCCAGAATACGCGCACCATGTCAAGACTTACGGACATCCGTCAGAGTTCGGTTATAAGGATTTTATCCCGCTTTGGAAAGCAGAACGCTTTGATCCGGATGCCTTGTTAGCTCTTTTTAAAGAGGCGGGCGCAAAATATTTCACGCCCTGTGCAGTGCATCACGATAATTTCGACTTGTGGGATTCTAAACACCACAAGTGGAATGCCGTGAAGATGGGACCCCAAAAGGATTTAATTGGGATGTGGCGCGAGGCGACTCTCAAGGCGGGCTTGCGGTTTGGGGTAACCACGCACCTTTCGCGAACGTACAGTTGGTTGAATGTGGCGAACCAGTCGGACCGTAGCGGCCCAATGGCAGGTGTTCCGTATGATGGCGCAGCCGGTGAGGGCAAGGGCTTGTATCCGCCGAATGATGGACAGAGCACCCACCCTCGGGCACCGTTTGATGCGCCGGAATCCTGGCGAAAGCTATGGGTTAAGCGCATCCAACAATTGATTGATGATTATGAGCCAGACCACCTGTATTTTGACTGTGCGGTGCCTTTCCGCGGGAGTGATGCAGGTAAGTCGGGCATGGAGGTGATTTCGCACTTTTACAATCAGCGCCCGGAAGGCGTGATGTGCATCAAGGAACGACCTTGGCAGGGTCTTTACGCAGATGGGATCGCGACTTTGGATTATGAGCGAGGTAAAGCCAGCAGCATACTAAAGGATCCTTGGCAAACCGATGACTCGATTGGCTCATGGGGTTACAAGGCGGGTTCGCCCTACATGACACCGGATCTGGTGGTGGATAAATTGATCGATATCGTTTCGAAGAACGGCAATATGTTATTAAACATTCCCATTAAAGCGGATGGCACGCTCGATCGTGAAGCGACTGCGCTTCTACGGAATGTGGGTAAATGGTTTGAGGTGAATGGCGAAGCGATCTACGGAACGCGTCCCTGGTATATGCACGGAGAGGGTAGAAATGAGATTGGGCACCATGACCTGAAGTCGCCGATGGGATCGCGTGATTTCCGCT
>CBFHXZ010000095.1:0-2519 GCA_965659965.1 Coraliomargaritaceae bacterium | reverse complement strand
CACAGGGAGAAAGCGGATTCCGCGTCATTTGCGCCGGCATGGAGGTCTGCCAAAAGGCCTACCGCATCGACCGTAAAAATTTTGATTACTTTGCGATTGAGTTTATCGCAAATGGAAATTGTAAACTTGAGTTAGACGACAAGAAGTCTGAGATCGGTTCGGGCTGTTGTTTTGTTTACGGACCCAATACACCGCATAAAATCGTCTCCGTGGGGGATAAGCCACTCAAAAAATACTTTGTGGATTTTGACGGCTCCAATGCGTTGGCCCGGATGCATGAATTTAATCTCAAGGAAGGGGATATGTTCTATGTAGGAAACCAGCGCTGGGTGCAGGATATTTTTGAACAATTCATCGAAAGCTCAGAGCTCAAAAGAAGCTCCACTCGTGCATTAGTCGAACAACTCCTGAAACTACTTTTTGTTCGTCTACTGATCGATCGAGAAAAACCAGGTAAACTTCAGTCTTTCTCAAACGAGACTTTCACACGTTGCTGGCGATTCATTCATGATAATTATCTGGATATCAATACGGTTGCCGAAATTTCAGATGCCTGTGCGGTGAACAAAGTTTATATCGCACGTCTCTTTAAACGCTACGCAAAGGAGACCCCATTTCAACTGCTCACTCGCCTTAAGATCAAGCACGCTGCCCAGTTAATCCTTGCTGAAAATTTACCCGTCAAACAAGTGGGTGCCGCGGTAGGCTATGATGACCCCTATCATTTTTCGCGCGTTTTTAAACGTGTTTTAGGCGTCTCTCCTAAACATTATGCCCTCCTTATTAAACGCGGCGCAATTCCAGTTACTTAATTGTTAAGGCGATTAAAGAAATGGATGAATCCGGCCTTTCTACTATCCGGCGACTTTTAATTCTTCATCAAAACAAACTGCGACCTTTCCGCACTTACCTGAAGCCATTAAGGAATAAGCTTCGTCCACTTCTTCGATTCCAAAGCGGTGGGTTATTAAATCCGCAGGGTGCAGATTCCACCGCACTAAGCGCTCCACCAACTCCATCATCCTCCAAGTTGAGGTCACCCACGAACCATAGAGCGTCTTCTGATCATGTATCATGTCTGGCGAGGGATTCAGTTGCATCGGCCCACCTTCCCCAATCATGACCATCTTTCCCCATTTTCGGGTGGCTCGTATAGCCATATTCCGCGCACTGTGATGCGCGGAGCACTCCACTGCCCGCTCAACTCCGTGACCCTTTGTAAGCTTGCGGATGTCTTTCTCGTTGTCCTCACCTGCCAATAAAACCTCATCAAACAAGTTTAAATCTTCAGCAATTTTATTGCGCTCTGGCAGGGCATCCACCCCGATGATTTGGTTCGCTCCTAACTTGCGGCATAAGCTTGCAGCCGCCAATCCAACTGGCCCAAGACCAGTAATGAGAACCGAATCATTGCCACTGATTCCAATTTTCTCCAAGCCTTCATAAACCGTTCCAAATCCACAGGCTACTTGCGCACCATCCGCATAACTCAACTCATCCGGCAAGTGTACCAAGTCTTTTTCCTCCGCGATCATGTAGCCTGCCATGCCACCATCGCGTTGCCAGCCATAAGCCCGGCGCAAGGTCGGATGCGTGCAGGATATCATATAACCTCGCCGGCAGTCGTAACAGAGCCCGCATCCCGATATGTGATAAACAATTGCACGATCGCCGACACGATAACCACGGCAACCCGGTCCGACCGCAACGACCTGCCCACAGGGTTCATGCCCCGCAATGACACCCTGGTAGCCCTCGGGTCCTTTGCCTAAATGCTCGTGGTAAATACAGCGAATATCCGACCCACAAATAGTGGAGGCTTTGATCCGCATGAGCACTTCACCATGACCCGGTTCCGGCACATTGAATTCTTTCAGATCAGTACTGCTGTCTCCAGGCAGACAGGCACCCAGCATTGTGTTAGGCAGAGTTTTCATTCTTAGAATTTTTAAATTAAACGCATGTAGTTATGGTTCCGTCCAGATCCCACAGATCCTCCCATCCAGCAGCTTTTTCCCAGAGAAATACTTGCCCTTTGATGAGACGACAAGCTTTGTCGATCTGGGCGATGGCATTCATTTCATCCTCGGTCAGTGGATCTGTGGTTACCGCTTCAAGGTTCGCGCGATAATTCCTTGGGTTTACGGACATAGGAATCGGCGTATGTCCCCTTTGAACAGCCCATTTCAAACAGATTGCGGCAGGATGGACGGCATGTCTCTTAGCGATTTCGACAATAACGGGATCTTCTATGTCGACACTATCCTGAGGGGTGCGATCTCGTTCTGGACGACCGGGAGAGCCCAAGGGGCAATAACCGAGCACTTCAATCCCCTTTTGCCTGCAATACTCAAATAGCGCAGGCTGCTGAAAATGGGGGTGTAGTTCCATTTCATTTGCGGCGGGTTTTACTGAGGCATCACGCAAGAGTAAGTCCATTTTTGGAATCGTCATATTGGAGGTGCCGATATTGCGCACCAGTCCTTTTTCAAGTAATCCTTCCATTGCCTCCCATGTTT
>CBFHXZ010000094.1:0-2791 GCA_965659965.1 Coraliomargaritaceae bacterium | reverse complement strand
TGAAACAGCCATGGCAACGACCGTAAGCCGGCCCTAGGCGGCGAGGCGATGGCGACCCTTGGCGCGGCGGGCAGCGAGAACTTTGCGGCCGGCATGGGTGGCCTTGCGGGCGCGATAGCCAAATTTGCGGGCGCGACGGATCTTGGAAGGACGGAAGGTGGGTTGCATGACGTATTAAGCGTTAAAATGATTGGAAAAGCGCTAGATGAAAGCGGTCGGGGGTCGGACTGTCAAGGTTACAAAGCGGTCGCCTGGAGCCTAGGAATTGGTGATCCAAAGCGAGGCGTAAGGCGGGATTTCAATGGTTTCGCGTCCGGATTCGTAGGATTCGCCGCTGAGGAGGTCGCGCCAATTCTCGGTACCGATGAGGTTGAGTTCATGGAGCGCTACGGTTTGAGGCTGATCGGAGATGTTATTAATGGCGAAAATGCTTTGATGACGGTCGCTGCTTTCTCTCCAGAAGGCGAAGAGCTGGTCACCGAGGTGAAGGGTGAGCTGGGTAGCGTTGGGATGGAAGGCAATCTGTTGTTTGCGAATGGCGATACGGCGCTTGAGTTCGTAGAAAATTTGATGGTGGTGCGTTTCGGGATTGTCGAGTTGCTCCATGAGGGCGTCGAGTTCCCATTGGTGGCGGTTGATGGCGCGCGGGTGCCCGGTCTCTTGCTGGCGTTGCTTATCGTTTTCGGTGGCAAGGAGGCTGTGAATGTAGAAGGCGGGGATGCCTTCCAGGGCAAGGAGGATGGTATGGGCGCAAAGGTAACGTTCGTTTTGGAAGCCGTCCGGTCCGTTGGCAAGGGTGCCGCGAAATGCGTCAAAGAGACTGATATTCACCTCGTAAGGCGATTCGCTGCCGTCCGTGTTGCTGCGTTTTGAAATGGTACCGCCGAAGGATTCGAGGGTTTCAAGGAGGGCGGATTGTTCGTCTTGAGTGACGAGGCCTTCCAAGGGGCGCACTCCGATGCCGTCGTGGGAGGCGATAAAATTGAGGTAGCTGCGGCCGCGGCGGGCGGGCGGCATGGACATCATCCAGTTTTTCAGGAGGGTGGATTCGCCTTTGAGGAGGGCGTGAATGAGAAGGGGCGGAAGCGAGAAATTGTAGATGAGGTGGGCCTCGTTATCGTTGCCAAAGTAACTGAGGTTCTCGCGGTTGGGGACATTGGTCTCGGTGATAAGGACGGCCTGCGGTTCTAGGTTTTCGAGGATGAGGCGAAGGAGTTTGATGATTTCGTGGGTCTCTTTTAAATGGACACAGCTGGTACCGGAGCGTTTCCAGAGAAAAGCGACCGCATCGAGGCGGAAGTATTTAATCTTTTTGGAGATTAAAAATTTGAGGATGCGAACAGCCTCGCAGAGCACTTCGGGGTTGGCGAAGTTGAGGTCGACCTGGTCATGACTGAAGGTGCACCAAAGGTTTTGGGTGCCGTTGCTGGTCTCGACCGTGCGAAGTAGCGGGCTCGACCGCGGCCGCACAACCGCGCTGGTGTCGAAGTCCTCCCCTACTTCAAGGAAGTAGCCGGCGCCGGGTGATTTGCCCGCGCAGAAGTTTTTAAACCATTCGGACTCGGCAGAGCAGTGGTTGATGACCAGATCTGCCATGGTTTCAAACTGGGCGTTGAGTTGCTGAAACTCCGCCCAACCACCGAGGGCGGGGTTTACCTGCAGGTAATCGATCACGGAAAAGCCATCGTCGGAACTGTAGGGAAAAAAGGGCAGGACATGCAGGGTACTGATGGTCTGGCTCAGATGCTTGGCGGCAAAACGGCCAAGGGTTTTGAGCGGTGCCTCGCCTTCCTTGCAAATGGAATCGCCGTAGGTGATCAGAATGGTATCGGCCTCGCTCCATTTATTGATGCCGCGTGCGGGAACGGGATCTTTGTGCCCGAAACCCGCGATGCTGAGGATTTCATCGGTAATGGCGGGGCAGGTTTCCTCCGGATAAATCTCGCTGAGGTGTTGTTGAATAGACTGGCGGATTTTGCTGCCTTTGGCGGGGCGGCGGGTCTTGGGTTTGAAGGCTTCCATGTCTTCCTCGACGGCCTCGAGGAGTTGGCTTTCGATATCGGGGACGGCAGAGCGGACGCGTTTCCAACTGGGAATAAAAGGGGTATCCGTGGGTTGGTTGAGGAATTGATCGCCTGCGCGCATGATGCTCTCGGAGAAGACTTCAACGGATTGCATTTCCTTGTGACGATCATAGCTCAAACCGTTTAGGGTGGCGTCATTTTCGTAACTGTCGATGAGGTCGAGGGCGGTGCGGTAATAGGCAGCCTTGACGGTGCGGATTTTCGCATTGGAAAACACCTCGCCGTAAGTGGCGAGTTTACGGAAGAGGGATTTGGAAATGTCTGCACTCATTTTTGCGAGACCGCGCTCGGCATCGGCGGCAGACAGATCCTGATGTTTGTGGTCGTAGAAGTTGGCGATATCCACCTGGCAAATTTTGTTTTTCTGGTGATTGCGGTACATCTCGGAGAGCATACCCATCTCAAGGCCCCAGTCGGAAGGGATGCGGATGTCGGCAACGATATCGCGGTTAAAGGCAAATTCACCGGAGAGGGCGTATTTAAAACTATCCATATACTCGAGGTAGTCGTTCTCGCCGCAGATTTTCTTGAGGGCGCGCAGGAGGGGCGTAATGAGGAGGCGGCAGACGCGTCCGTTCATGCGGTTCTCGGCGATGCGGGAATAATAGCCCTTGCTGTAGCTGAAGTTGAGGCTCGGGTTCAGAACGGGGTAGATGAGGCGGGTGAGCATTTCCCGGTTGTAGGTTACGATATCGCAATCGTGAATT
>CBFHXZ010000093.1:0-2964 GCA_965659965.1 Coraliomargaritaceae bacterium | reverse complement strand
ACGGCTTTCTTTGCGGGTGTTTTCTTCGCGGGAGCTTTTTTGGCTGCCTTTTTTACAGCCTTCTTCGCAGGTGCCTTCTTTTTGGCGAGTGCTTTCTTGGCGGCCTTCTTAGTGGGCACCTTCTTTTTGGCTACTTTTTGGGAAGCTTTTTTGGCAGGTGCCATTTTCTTGGCGGAAGTTTTCTTTTTTGCGGCAGGCATGGCGTGGTCGGTAAGAATAGGAAATTACTGGATTTTAAAGTCTAAGGGTTTGCTTAGGGTGTCTCGCAGGGTGCGGACTTTGCGCATGAGTTCGAGGCGGTTCTTTTCGGAAAGGTCAGTGTTGGCAACTTTTTGTTCCAAATTCTGTTTCAACTTTTGCAAGTGATTGCGGCAAAGTGTTTTGAGGCAATCGGAAATCTGGTTAGCGGGTGATTCAACTTCGAGTTCGCGGAGGCTGATTTCAGCAAGGATTTGCTGGTCTTCATTCGTTTCGAGGAGGCTTTCGATGGAAGCGTCGCTTTCAAGAAGGCCTTCATGGATTTCAGCAAGGATGCGTGCGAGGATGCGCCCAGCAGTCGTGGTAGTGTCAAGCCACTCATAATCAATTGCTTCTGCGACAGCTTGGGCATGTTCTGGATGATGGTAAACAAGCCAGAGTAGCTCCCAAGTTGCTTGTGTCAATAGTCCTTCAGTTGATTTAGATGGAGCGGGAGTGGGTGCGTCCCGGGGTTTGGAATCTTGGCGGGGGACGAATTGTTTGAAATCGCGTAGGGCGGTGGCGGGGTCAACCTGAAGGAGGCGGGCGGCTTGGGTGAGGTAATCCTCACGGGCTACGAGCGAGGGGATATGTTGGAGGAGTTCAAAGACCTGACGGAGGGCGGTGGTTTTTTCGTGGGGGTTGGGGGCGCGATCGCCCGGGAGGGTTTCGCTGACGCAAAGCTGGATGCCGTTGAGTGCTTTTTCTCGAAGGGGTTCAAGCGCTGCGGCGCCGTGTTCGCGGAGGAGGTCGTCGGGGTCGGCTTTTTCGGGTAAGAGAAGGAAGCGGAAATCGAGGTCGGCCTTGAGGGCAAGGGGGACATAGCGCAGGGCGGCTTTGCGTCCGGCGCTGTCACCATCGAGGAGGCACTCAACGGATTTGGGGTCGTAGCGGCGGAGGAGGTGTAGCTGGTCCTCGGTGAGGGCGGTTCCCTGAGGGGCGATGGCGGTATTGAGCCCTACGGACCAGCAACGGATGGCGTCGAGTTGTCCTTCAACGAGGAGGAAGCTGCTGCCTTCTTTGAGGTGGGTGCGGGCATGATCCATGCCGAAGAGGATGCGGCCTTTGTTAAAGATGGGGGTTTCGGGTGAGTTGACATATTTGGCTTCGCGGGCGGGGTCGTCGTCGGGGGTCTGGGGAAGCTGGCGTGCGGTAAAGGCGACAACCCGGCCCTGAACATCGCGGATGGGAATCATGAGGCGTCCGCGGAAACGGGATTTAAAACGCCGGTGGTCGCTTTCGTTGTCGTAAGCGTAGAAGAGTCCCGACTGGTGCATGGCTACGGAGCTGATTTCCCGTTTTTGACAGAGGAGGGCAAAGGCGTTGAGGGAAGCGGGGGCGTAGCCGATTTTGTATGCTTCGGCGGTGGCGGTGTCGAAGCCGCGTTGTTCTGTCCAATATTGGCGGACGGGTTCGGCTTCTTTGCTTGTCATGAACTGATGGTGAAACCAGTTTGCGGCGAGTTCGTTGACGGCAAAGATTTGTTTGCGAAGGGAGAGGTCGCTTTTGGAAGGGCCGCCGGCCTCGTATTCGAGGTTGATGTTAAATTTGCGGGCGATGAATTCGACGGCCTCGATGAATTCGAGGTTTTCCATCTTCATGACAAAGCTGAAGAGGTCGCCGCCGTCGCCGGTGCTGAAGCATTTAAAGAAGCCGCGGTCTGGGTGGACGTAGAAGGAGGGGGTTTTTTCCTGAGTGAAGGGGCTGAGTCCTTTCCAGGAACGCCCGGCGCGTTTGAGCTGCACGTAGGGAGAGACCACGTCAACCAAGTTGACCTGGTGTTTAAGGGCGTCAATGGAGCGTTGGGCGACTCGCGGCACGTGGCTAGGAATGAAAGCGGGTTTGAGGCGCTAGGGCGCAGGTTTGGCGAGAGTAATGAGTGCGGCTTCGGCTTCTGGGCGCAGGGGATGGCGTGGGAAGCGGTCGATGAATTGTTGGTAAAGAGCCGAGGCGGCGGTGCGGTCGTTGCTGATTCTCTGGAGGGCGCGGGCAAGGGTGAGGGTGATTTCCGGGTTGCGTGGGAAGCGGTCGAAGGCGATTTCTAGTTCAGCAAGGAATTGCCGCGGGGTTTTGCTGCGTTGGGCAACCCTTAGGTAATCGAGGGTGAATTCAACTTCGGTGGGGGCGAGTCGGACAGCTTCAAGGGCGGTGGTTTCGGCGTTTCGGGTTTCGCCGCTGAGGGTGTAGGCTTTGGAAAGTTGGCTCCAGGTTTGGGCATTGGTGTTATCCTGACCGAGGGCTTGCCAGTAGAGGCGAACGGCGGTTTTGAAGTCGCGTTGAAGGGTGGCGTTTTCAGCGCTGGCAAGGAGTTCTACAAGGCTGGGAGGGCTGGGTTCGGTTTGTGTGATAATTTCGGGTTCCGGTTGAGTGGCGGGTTCTGCCTCGGGGGTTGGTGCTAGGTCTTTGTCGTTGTTGAGGTCGGGGTCGGCGGGCTGAATGTTGATGCCAGGATCGTATTGCACCTCGTTGGTTGTGGTTTCATTTGCCTCGATGGCGGGTTTATCTGCGAGTGCCTCCATGGCATCGAATTCCTCGGCGGCGATACTTTTGCTGGAGGTGGGTTCGTTTGAATTTGTTGCTGCGGCTTGGGGGCTTGTGGTATCGCTGGCTTCGCTGGTGTTTTTCTTGAGGGTCTCGGTCATTTCCTTTTGGGCCTGACGCCAGTTATTGATTTCGGAGCGAGCGGTGGCCCAATCGCTGGCATCGACGGCTCCAGGAAAGCGTTGG
>CBFHXZ010000092.1:0-3063 GCA_965659965.1 Coraliomargaritaceae bacterium | reverse complement strand
GAATGAGCGGAATGCGATCCGCTTGGGGTGTTTCGTTTGAACTGGGGTTCTCTTCCATAGTGGCAGGGATTGAGTAGCGAACGTCGGGTAATTATTTCACAACCTTGGGTTGAAGCTGCTTAACTTTTTCTTTCAGGCGCTCGTGCAAATTTCGATACATTTTCAGGCGCTCTTTTTGATAATCGTAGGCCTGCAAGAGGTAGCAGGCTTCGTTCTGGGCGTTCCACTCGTTCCAAAGTGCCGCCAACTCCGCGCGCTTACCAGGGTCTACATCAATCCGGTTCGTGCTTTCGTAGGGATCGTTCACCATATCATACAATTCCAAATCCTCCGATCCATACGCGGACGGAAAGAGCTTCGCCTCGGGTGTGCGCACGCACCAGGTCGCCCCATTCACTGCCCGCCAAAAAAGCGCCGCATGCGGCATGCCCTCAACCCGGTCATTCAAATAGGGCTCGAGGTTTACGCCGTCCATCGGCTTTCCAGAGGCATCGCCCTCCGCCAGGCCAACCGCAGTCGCAGCGAGATCCAACGAAGACACCAGATGCGGATAAGTCACGCCCTTGGGAAATCCATCGGGCCAGTGCGCGATAAAGGGAACATGACTCCCGCCCTCGCGCATGCTCCCCTTGCCGTCGCGGAAGGGAGTATTGTCCGCCCAAGTCTCATGCTCATAACCTTCCTTACCGTAAACCCCGCCGTTATCGGACAGAAAAAAGATGAGGGTGTTGTCGAGTTTCCCCGATGCCTCAAGGGCATCAATCACCAAACCAATGCCCTGATCCATGGAATCAATCATCGCGAGGTAGGTCGCCCGCAGGAGATTCGCTTCGCGCTTGCGGTATTTCTCAACCAGGGCCTTGGGCGCATGCAGAGGGCCATGCGGCGCATTGTAGGCAAGATATAGACAGAAAGGTGCTTCCCCGCCCTGAACAAAACGAGCGGCATCCTTACTCAAGGCGGTCGTCAAATACTCCTCGAATTCCGCAGTGTTCATATTGCGCAAGAGCGGCAGGGTCCCACCCTCGTTATTGCTGTAGTGGGGCTGACCGTTTTCCGTAACGAGCTTGGGGTGCGTGGTCACCATTGATGGAAAATAATCATGCCCGCCGGAAAGGAAACCGTAGAAATAATCGAAGCCACGGTTGTTCGGATGGTAGGGCTCGGCAGCGCCCAAATGCCATTTACCGATCATACCCGTCCGATAACCCGCGGGCTTCAAGCGCGTGGCAAAGGTCTTTTCATCCAGCGGAAGACCCTGATGCTGATCGTACGGTGAATAGCTAAGATTGATCTCCATTCCAAAACGCGCCTGATAACGACCCGTGATCAATCCCGCGCGCGACGGCCCACAATACGGGTGCGTGACGTAAGCATTTTTGAAGATGACCCCATTATGCGCCAGGCGATCGAGGTTGGGCGTATCCACCACGGTGGAACCATTAAAGCCCGCATCGGCATAACCCAGATCGTCGGCTACGATGAAAAGAAAATTGGGTCGCTTGTCGGCAAACAACGCTGCGACCATCATAAATGAAACGATGCTGATAAGTGTTTTTTTCATCTCAATGACTCGATTCTATAAACTGGCCTGTCTTGCTTATAAAAAAGCAATACCATGGCTATACACGTAAAAAGACACCGCACTTTGGAGCAACCCATTTCCAACAGGGGATAAAAAAACCGCCTGCAATTGCAGGCGGTTTTATTTAAGCCAAATGTTGTAAATCTTACGCTTTGCGGCGGCGAATCATAACATACCCAAACAGCGCGCTGCTGAGGATGAGTGCGTATGTGGATGATTCCGGAACAACCGAGGTCGAATATTTCAAAATATTTCCTGAATTAATGTTGGTAGTTACAAAACCTGACTCTACACTATCGTAGGCATGGAAAGCGGATGTAACATTCACGCTTGAATTCTCGTAGGTAGTGCCAGTGACATAGCTAAGATCTATATTTGTATTTTCCGTAATATTAAAAAGGCTTAATGTAGTCCCCCAGGAGGATGCATCTGCACCCTTGCTGAATGTCCAAGTAAGGCGGAGATCGTCGGTTGTGTTGTTGTCATCTAAACCAATCTGAGCTTTGGTGAAAACATTGGTACTGAGAATATTACGATCAAAACCATTACCTGTTGAGTAGCGCATCCGATAATTATCGTTAGCAGCGCTGTATCTAAAATAAATGCGAGCTATGTCACCACCACTACCCGAAGTGTCGTACAACTTGAAAACATTGAAAATATCTAAGTTAGAAGTAGGATTAGCACTAAAACGGAAATCAGCAGACATCGTCAGTGTACCGGAGTTCGGATCAAAGGATTCGCTGTGAGTCGCATTTTGTCCAGAGCCTCCAAGGTAGAGAAACTCTTTATCTGAATTGGCATTTACTAAGATACCACTTGTTGCAGTCCAGCCCTGTTGTCCATTAAGCTGCACACCACCGGGTCCAGTAAAGCCTTCGGAAGAAGTGAAGTCATAGTCAAATGCTGTTAGCGAAGTAACGAATGCAAATGACAAGAAAGTTAGTGTAAAGTTTTTCATGGATATTATTGGGAGGTACTAGAATTACTCGTATAAAGTAGACTTGTGAGCCACTGAGTCAAGGGATTTGTCGGATTTTTTACTTATTTACAGCAAACCGGGTATTTTACGTCACATACTGTTGTCATTCTACAACTTATGCATTATAAATTTTGCCACTATTGGGACTTAATTGCCTCGATTATGAGCTTTGCATGGCTGACCAAGGTGCTGGAATGCGGTAAAAGCAAGCTTAGGACGTTCGCTTCTTTGAGTTGCGAAAGCGGTATTTGGATATCCACGTATTCAAAGAAGTTCTGCATCGCGCTGAATTGATCCAGATCTACCGTGAAAGGATGTGAGTTGAACTGCCCTTCAATCATTCCTGTGGGTCCGTTCACGTCACGCAGGCCGATACGGAGGGTCGCGGACTGTACCTGTTTGAGTGCGTCACCGGGCACGGCAATTTCCATCTGCGTATCGTAGGAAAGCAGAACAGCAGTCTGATCGGCGTAGAGGCTGCGCTGGGCAATAACAG
>CBFHXZ010000091.1:0-3120 GCA_965659965.1 Coraliomargaritaceae bacterium | reverse complement strand
AAGGAGGGAGTGAGTCGGGCACAGATGGTCTTGGTGCAAACGGGTGGATTGGGACTCTCGGGGAAATCAAGTTTAGACGAGGTTACTATCATTCATGCCGATGAAATTGTGATGCAGGAATCGAAGGCATCGACTGAGTTTGAATTCGAGGGACGGGTGGAGATTTTCTCGGGGGCACTGACTTTGCGGGCGGAGCAGCTTACGGTCATTTTGGAACCGCCTGAAGCGGCGCCGAAGAAAGCGGAGGAAGATTTACCCGTTGGTGAGGTGCGTGAATTGTATGCGCGTGGTTCGGTTTATATTGAAGAAGAAGGAATGGAAGTTCAGACGGAGGAGGCTCGTTTTTTTCCGAATCAGGAAAAGGCGAAGTTGCGAGGCAATCCTCGTTTGAGTCATGAAGGTGCGGTTGTTTCCGGTGCGCGGATGGATTTGTCGCCCGAGAAGGCCTGGGTTTACGGGGACGGGGAGCGCAGGGTGCAGGTCTTGTTGCCGGAGTTGCCGAATTTGGGCTATGACAATTTTGAGGGTGAAGGGAAGGAGGAGGAATCGCCGACAATCGCAAGGGAGGCGACTTTGATTGAGAGTGAAACGCTCGAGATGCGTGAAGAGGACTGGGGGCAGTTGTATACCTTCAGGGACTCGGTGAAGGTGACGGGGACGAATCTATTGGCGACCTGTGGAGAGATGGAGGTGCGTGCCACCCGGGAGATGAAGCCTGAGGATGGGGAAGCGAGCTTGATGGGTGCGATGCAAATTGAACAGATTTTCGCGCGGGAGTCGGTGCAGATTGAGCAGGAGGGTCGGGTAACTCGCTCGGAGACGGCTTTGATTGATCCCCTGACATCGCGTTTGGTGCTGGTGGGGGATGCTCAGGTGGATGATGAACGCGGGCAGGTTCGGGGAGAACGTTTGATTTTGAATCAGGGTGAACGACGGGCAATTGTGGAAGGGGGTCCCGGAGGGAAGCGCGCACGGGTGACCTTGCCGGAATTGCCGAAAGCGGGCGATTGATAGTTGCCAAGAGCGAAGTTGCGGTCAGCTTGGAAAATGGAAATCTAAGATAATAATGTCAGAGAGAGCACCAGTTGAGCGTATCCAAACCCGCGACCTGAAAAAGAAGTACGGTAAGCGCAATGTCGTTGACGGGGTGGATCTCGAAATATCGGCAGGTGAGATCGTGGGTTTGCTGGGGCCGAACGGGGCGGGAAAGACGACCTCGTTTTACATGATTGTGGGTTTGGTGCCGGCGACGAGTGGGGAAGTTTTTTTGAATGATGCGTCGCTAACGGAGTTGCCGATGTATCAACGGGCTCGGCTTGGCTTGGGTTATTTGCCGCAGGAGCCTTCGGTTTTTCGAAAGATGACGGTAGCAGAAAATATCCGCGCGGTAGTGGAGACTCTGCCTTTGAACAAAGCCGAACAGTCGGAACGGGTGGAGGAGCATTTATCGGAGTTGGGTCTAACAGAATTGGCAGACCAGAAGGCCTATACTTTGAGCGGAGGCGAGCGCCGCCGTTTGGAGATTTCACGTGCCCTGGTGACGCGCCCGAAGTTTTTATTGATGGACGAACCGTTCAGTGGTGTGGATCCGATCAGTGTGAGCGAGGTGCAAAAGATCATTGTGGAATTAAAGGAGCGCGGCATTGGGGTTTTGATAACCGATCACAACGTTCGCGAAACTCTCAGCATTGTGGACCGCGCCTATTTGATGCATCAGGGTCGGGTACTGAGTGAGGGAAGCAGTGATTTCCTTATTGAGGATCCGCAAAGTAGGGAATTCTACCTGGGAGAAAATTTCAACATTTAGAAAGGGAGGATAGGGATGCCAAAGAATCAGAAACTACAAACCAAATTCGTGGAAGCGATTCCGGTGCGTGATTTTTATGAATCTTTCAAGGAGCCTCTGGAATTGGATTGTATTGCGGGTGAAGCGGGCTTGGACGGAATGATTCGGGAACGGAGTTTAAATCGTCCCGCTTTGGCAGTGACCGGGTATTATAAATATTTCGCCTCCAAACGGATTCAACTTTTTGGTGCTGGAGAAATGGGCTACCTGCGAGATCTAAAACGCGACGAGGAAGCCAAGGTCTTGAAGGAGATGTTTAAAAAGAAGGTGCCGTGTATTTTGGTTTCGCGGAATCTTTCGCCCTCAAAGGTCATGCAGGAACTGGCGGAGACCTACAAGACGCCCTTGATTCGCTCGCCCTTGAAATCAAAGACCATCACTACGGAGGCGACGCTTCTGTTGGAGGAAAAGTTTGCGCCGCGCACTCACATTCACGGAACCCTGATGGATATCAAGGGAATTGGCACCCTAATCTGCGGCGAGAGCGGGGTGGGTAAGAGTGAATGTGCTTTAGCATTGATTGAACGCGGGCACAGTTTGGTGGCGGATGATTTAACGCACATCCAGCGTTTGAGTGACCGTGAGCTAATCGGCACATCGGCGGAATTGAGTCGTGGCTACATGGAATGCCGGGGGCTTGGCATTATCAATATTGCGGAGCTGTTCGGGGTGCGCTCGGTACGTTTGCGCAAGGGGATTGATTTGGTGATCAACTTTGTAGCTTGGACACCGGGTATGCATGAAGAACGCACGGGGCTTGAGGAAAACACGGTGGAAATCCTTGGGCTCAAGATTCCGACAATGGAAATTCCGGTGCGTCCCGGTCGTGACATGGCCCGTTTGGTAGAGGTTGCTTCCATGGCGCAGGCCCTGAAATTAATGGGGCATGATTCAGCCAAGGAATTCAACGAGCGCTTGATCGCGAACATGGCCGAAAAAAAATAAGGGCGTGCCGATTTTTTGGCAGCGTTATTTTTATGTTAAGTGTTTTGCGGGCACGAACTCCGATGTGTGGAAAACACGGATTTTCATGGGTTAATGAAATTGCACTATCGGCGTAAACGGGGGTCATTTTGATCGTTAAAAGTTATTCAAGCGGCAGTGTGAATAACTTGTGTAGAAGTTGCCCTTGCAAAGGAGCTAGAGGATTCTTTTTCATATAAGCGTTGGTTGATTTTAAGTGGAATGTTTCAATTAAGTAAACCAGCGGCACAAACACATACATAATACCCCTATCTAAAAAACTTCGTAACTCATTGAATAACATAAACATA
>CBFHXZ010000090.1:0-3181 GCA_965659965.1 Coraliomargaritaceae bacterium | reverse complement strand
TGACTACGGCCCCGACGGTGAAGTTGAAGTCAGCAAGGCGATTGAGATCTGTCATCAATTCCAGCATTCGCTTCAATTCTGGGGGCATGCGGTACGAAGCGGGATGATTGATTCTGCGGAGGACTTTGTGCAACCGGTACCACACTTGAGTTTTGTTTACGGACAGGAGCAGGTGGACTTTCTGCGTTCCCGGCATCGCCAGATGCGCAAACATCATTTCTTTGAGTCGATGGAATATACGGAGGATCGCGCCATCATTCGCGAATGGGCACCACTCATCCTGGAAGGTCGCCCCGAGCACGAACCCGTGGCGATGACCCGCATGATTCATGGAACGGATGTCAATTTTGGAACCTTGGCCACGAAGCTCACGCATTGGCTCGGCAAGCAGGAGGGTTGTGGTTTTGCGTCCTCGCAAAGCGTAACCGATTTGACAAAACGGAATGATCGCTGGGAACTTAAAATTAAGGATTTGAAAACAAATCGCAGTTTCCGCAATAGCGCGAAGTTCGTCTTTATTGGCGCGGGCGGCGGATCTTTACCGCTCCTACAAAAAGCCAACATTCCCGAAGCGAAGGGCATCGGAGGCTTCCCCATTGGAGGTCAATGGCTGATTTCCGAAGTGCCGCAACTGGTGGACCAACACAACGCCAAGGTTTACGGTATGTCGCCGGGCGCTGCTCCCACGATGGCGGTTCCCCACCTCGACACTCGTATCATTGACGGCAAGAAAGCCCTCCTCTTCGGGCCCTACGCCGCATGGACCACGAAATTCCTGCACAAGAAAGGCAGCTTGCTGGACCTGCCGGGTTCAATCCGTTGGGACAACATGGCATCTCTCATCAAGGTGGGTCTCTCCAACATCCCGCTGGTGCGCTACCTGATACAACAAGGCACGCAGAGCATGAAAACCCGCATGGGGGAGTTGCAAAACTTCTTCCCCGGTGCGAAAGTCGAGGACTGGAAATTGATCGATGCCGGTATTCGGGTACAGGCGATTAAAAAGGAAGATGGCGACGCTGGAATTGTTCATTTCGGCACCGAAGTCATCACAAACAAGGACTGCAGTCTCTCTGCCCTGCTGGGTGCTTCTCCCGGTGCTTCTGTTTCAACCAACATCATTCTGGAGGTTGTCCAAAAGTGCTTTGCCGAGACGCTCGCCACCGAGGCGGGACACGAACGCATGAAGCGCATGATTCCGTCTTACGATGAGGACCTACAACAAGCGGAGAAGAAAGAACGGCAGGCAACGCTGAATCTGGATGCCCTCAAAGCGCTGGGACTAATCGTTTAGAAAACTGCCAGGCTGAGCCCGTTTGGGCTTCTACTAGGCGTCTTTTTTAGACTCCGAATCTTCAGCCTCGTCACTGGATTCCGCCTCTGCCGCTTCCGCTTCTGGTTGAGGCTCTACAGGTGCTTCCTCAGTTGCTTCGGCTTCCGCTTCTGCTTCGGCTTCTACTACCGCTTCCGCTTCTGCTTCGGCTTCTACTACCGCTTCCGGTTCGGCTACTTCTGCTACCTCGGTGGGTGCTTCTGCCTTAGGGGTAGTCTTGGCTTTGGGAGCGGCCTTGCGTTTGGGCTTGTCGTAGCCTTCGTCGCTGGCGTCGATCAATTCAATGAGTGCCATTTCAGCGGCGTCACCGATGCGTTGCCCGACCTTGTAGATGCGGGTGTAACCGCCGGGGCGGTTAGCGAATTCAGCAGCGCGCTCGTCAAAGAGCTTGGCGACGGCTTTTTTATCACGCACGCGGGCGACAGCGAGGCGGCGGAAGTGCAGCTTGCGGGCGGCATCGTTGGCTTGCTCGGCTTTCTTGGCGAGGGTGATTACCTTTTCAATGAAAGGGCGTAACGCCTTGGCCTTGGCGAGGGTGGTTTCAATCCGCCCATGTGTGATGAGGGCGACCGAGAGGTTGCCCATCATTGCGGAGCGGTGTGGGCCAGTGACCCCTAGGACATGTCGTCTTTTGCTGTGGCGCATCGATTTAAAATGTGTGGATTAGAATTGTTCAGGACCTTTGTCGAGAAGTCGCTCGTCGATTTGCTTACCAAGGGAAAGGCCGAGTTGCTCGAGCTTGTCCTTGATTTCGTTAAGTGACTTCTTACCAAAGTTGCGGTATTTCAACATTTCCTGCTCTGATTTCATCGCGAGCTCACCGACAGTGGTGATGTTGGCGTTGTTGAGGCAATTTGCGGCACGGACAGAGAGTTCGATCTCGTTAACGCTCATGTTAAGGAGCTTGCGGAGACGGTTTTGCTCTTCGCTGACCTCGGTTGTGTCGGTATCGAAGTTGATATCATCTTCGGAGACTTCATCGAAGACGTCGAGGTGGTGCTTCAAGATGGCGGCACTTTGCTTGAGGGCGTCATCGGGAGTGATGCGACCGTCGGTGGTCACTTCAAGGATGAGCTTGTCGTAGTCCATGGACTGGCCGACACGGGTGTTTTCAACGGAGTACTTGACCAATTTAACCGGGCCAAAAAGAGAATCGATTGCGATCACGCCGATGGGCTGGTCTTCCTTTTTGTTTTCTTCACCAGCGCAATAACCACGACCGACGCGTACTTCGATTTCAGCATGGAAGCGTTTCTTTCGGTCAAGGGTACAGATGATTTGATCCGGGTTGATGACTTCAACGCCGGCAACTTCCTGGATGTCTGCAGCGGTAACGGTACCGTTACGGGTGACGTCAATAGTCATGGTAACGGGATCACGGCTCTCGGTTACGAGGAGGATTTTCTTGAGGTTAAGGACAATATCAGTGACGTCTTCAACGACTCCGTCGATGCTCTGGAATTCGTGCTGCACTCCGTCAATATTGATGGCGGAGATGGCGGCTCCTTCAATGGAGCTGAGGAGCACGCGGCGAAGAGAGTTGCCGATGGTGTGTCCATAGCCGGCCTCGAAGGGCTCAGCATGGAAGGTAGCGTATGTATCGCTCGCGGTGTCTTCGACTTTAACGAGACGGTTGGGTAATTCGAATTTTCCTAGGCGCTTTGGCATGATGTTCTTGGTTTGAGAAATGAACGAGGAACTGGGTGCGGAGGACAGCGTAGGCGTCCTCCAATGGCAGGTTAACGGCTGTAGTATTCAACAATGAGCTGAACGTTGATGCCGGATTCGGTCTCTTCGCTACTTGGAAGACGGTTGACGGTCGCCTTGAGGGCGTCCGCATTTAAAGTA
>CBFHXZ010000089.1:0-3237 GCA_965659965.1 Coraliomargaritaceae bacterium | reverse complement strand
GTCAGGGTTCGGTAATGCGCTCCGGTGTTGACGTGCATGAGTCCGAGGCGTTTCGAGAGGGTGCGTGCGGTGGATGATTTTCCGCTGGCGGCGCCCCCGTCAATCGCCACAATAATGAATGAATCAGGTTTCATGACGCAGGGCCTCAAGGGTTAGAAAGAAATCAGGAAAGGTTTTGCCGCAACAGGCGGGGTTGCGGATAGCAAGCCAGGGTAGTCCATCGCCGAGAAGGTCATAGGTCCCAAGAATTGCAAAGCTCATGGCGAAACGATGGTCTTCATAGGTATCGATTTCAAGCAGTTGGTTTTTCGCGCGGGCGTCGCGGGCGAGGTCTCTCAGGGCATCGAGATTGGGTTTTAGGCTGAGGCTATCTTCTTCTTGGCTTACTGATTGGCCGAGTTTTTTGAGTTCTTTAGCCATTCCAGCGGGGCGGTCGGTTTCCTGTTTGCGGGTGTGTGCAATGCCTTTGATGGTGAGTTCTTTACTTAAGAGCGGGGTGAGGGCAGCCAAGGTAAGAAAGGTATCGGAGTATTGACTGAAATCAATAACGGGCGGCAAAGTTGCGGATCGAAAGCCCGCTTTGCTTTGCACCTGCCAGTCGGTGGCGTTTTTTTGTACCTCCAATCCCAAAGCCTGCAGCACTTCAGCAAAACAGGCATCGCCCTGAAGCGGTTCCGGGCCAAGTTGGGGTATCTCGAGGTGTCCGCCGTGCAAACTCACCAAGGCAAGGAAATAACTGGCAGCCGAAAGATCTGGTTCGATCGCATAACGACCTCCTTCGGGAATAGTGTAATAGGTGGCATGTAGGAGATAGGCACCTACTTCATCCGCGCTCACCGGATCTGCCCCAAAGGCCTGGCGCACTCCCAGCGTGATGGCGATATAAGCCGGTCGTACATGCGGCGCAATAAACTGGACGTTTGCGGGCCCGGCGGGCGCTGCCATCAAAAGTGCAGAGAGTATTTGACTGCTGGCACTGGCATCCACTGCAACGGCTCCACCCTTGTAGCCCTTGGCGTGTAAAGTGAAGGGAAAATAGCCGGGTTTGCCGTGAAAATCAAATGTCGCGGCACCGCATTCAACGAGTGCCTTCAGCAGGCCTGCGATGGGGCGTTCGCGCATGGCGGGGTCGCCGTCGAGGGTGTAGCAAGCGCCTGCTTCGAGTGCCAAAAAGGCGGGCAGGAAACGGGCAGCCGTTCCGGCGTTGCCAACATTCAGCTTGGCGCTTTGCTTTGGGATGCGCCCGCCCTCTCCGTGTAGGGTTATGGTGTTGCTTGAGGCGTCGGCAACCAGACGGAAACCAAGTGTTTTCAAGGCTTCGAGCATTATAAGGGTGTCGCGGCTGAAAAGCGCACCCTCAAGACGGGTTTCGCCCTGTGCCAGCGCAGCGAGAATGAGGGCACGATTGGTGATGCTTTTTGACCCCGGAAGGCTCAAGCTACCCTGTGGGCAGTGCTTGAAGGGAGTGATCGGTAGTGGGTCAATCATGGTTTAACTGATCACGAAAAACTTTCCCTTTTTTTAATAAGTCGCGAATGGTGTCCGCATCGCCACGGTTCAAGGCACTTTTGAATTCTGCAAGGCTCGCTTCAAACCCGGACAGTGCTTCTAAAACCGACGCTTTGTTCTGCATTAGGATTTGTTGCCATAATTCTGGGTCGCCGGCCGCCACACGGGTGTTGTCACGCAAACCGGGGCCACTCAGTTCAGGCCAAACCGGGTTTTGCCGGCTGAGTTCATTGCACAGGGCAGAGGCGAGCAGGTGGGGCAGATGGCTGATAGATGCGACGGTTTGGTCGTGTGCTTCAGGGGACATGGAGTGAACCCGCGTCCCGATTGCTTCCCAAAATGCCTGCGCGCGCTCGAGTGCTTCAGCCTTGGTTTTAGAAGTAGGCGTCAGGATGCAGGCTGCGTCCTGAAAAAGATCACTTCGGGCGTGCTGGAGTCCTGTTTTTTCAGACCCCGCCATGGGATGCGCACCGACAAAATCGTAGTTTTCGCCGGCGAGCTGCTCAGCGGTAGCACAGATGGATTGTTTTGTACTGCCGACATCAGTGACTAAAGTGCCTACTTTTAGCGCAGGTGCGATTTGTTTTAAAAGCCAGGGAATGGTATCGACCGGGGTGCACAAAACAACGAGATCACTACCCGCAACGGCTTCCCCGGGGTCGCCAAAAGCGGCATCACACCAAGTTTCAGTGAGGCAGGCATCGCGGTTTTCCTGTCGGCGTGATCCAACAAACAAACGATGGCACAAGGCACCTTCCTTACACCGCTTAGCCAGTGAGGCTCCCAGAAGTCCGGGTCCAAGGATGGTGATTTGTTCAAACATGCTATATTCTTGAAACTTTCTTTGGCTTTTGAAGTCGAGCGATAAATACAAATGAAATACGTAATCCCTTAATGGTCTTGCTTTTGTCTTGCGGAAAAAAGATGGCTTGTCTTAGCTGAACAGCCTACTTGCAATAGAAAATATATATATGTTTAAACGTATGAATAGATTTCGATTCGGTTCATCCTCCGGGTCTGAATTCACAAGTAAGCTTTTTTACTCGCTCATGGTTCTGGCGCTCAGTCTGCTGGTTTTAGTGGGGTTTTGGATGCTTTCGAAACTGGGTCCGAAGAATATCGACTTTGATACTTACGAAACCACCCAATATGAGATTACGGATGCCATGCGTGCCTTACAGGCTGAAAGCAAGGAATATGAATTGAATTTTGAAGAGATTCTATCACTGCGCCAGCCAAACGAGGAGGATGTCGCAATTTTAAAGCAAGCCTTGGATCGGCAGGCCGAGTATATTAAAACTATTCCCGGTTATGATGTGGATGGCGAAAAACGCCTGAACAGTCTGCGCCAGCGCTATGCTGAGTTCGCCAGTATTCCCATGATCGAAAAGAGTCGCAAATTGGAACTGAAAGCCGATGCTTTTACTCTAGAAAAGAAATTTGTGGACGCGCATGAAAGCATGAAAGGAGCCTTTCAATTGCAAAAGCAGATCAATGAAAATTATCCGGAGAGTTCCCATGCAAACACCAGTCGCGCGACCCTCTTGCAGCGTAAAGCCCGCTATCTCATTGCAGAACCCATTTACCAAAAAAGCCTAAATTTGGAAAAGGAGGCGGATGGTTATATTGAGGCGAAGGATTGGATAGCAGCTGAGCAAACCCTAAAAAAAGCAATCGATACGCAGCTTGATATCAATCGTTCCTATCGTGGAACCAAGCAGGCGAGCA
>CBFHXZ010000088.1:0-3329 GCA_965659965.1 Coraliomargaritaceae bacterium | reverse complement strand
GATCAGGATGGGCCAACCGGCGCCCATTTCGCGAATAACAGCGGCTTCACGGGTATTGGCGACTGCAAAGTAATCTACTCCGCATTGCATCAGGCGGCGAACAATTTGTGGCATGCCGTGGCCGTAAGCATCGGCTTTCACTACCGCGATATAGCGAACCCCTTGTGGAAGGGATGCTTGGATGCACTTTAAATTGCGCTCAAAGGCATCGAGGTGAATCTCGACCCAGCATCGATGTTGGGGATTTTCAGGCATCGGGGGCTGGGGCGCGGTGACGGTCGGGGACCCACTTCTGGAAGTTCGCAGGAGCGCTGGCAAAGGGCAGGGGGGTATCAACGTGGCGGAGGAGTTCAGGGGAATCGATTAAATCGTTGAGGCGTTCCGGGGAATAGTTGAGCGTTGCCGCATCCGATGGCGGAGCCTGCCAGCCCTTGCGCTGGGGGAGATGGTAGCGAGGTGCTTCCATTTCTTGCAGTTCGGTTTGCAGAATGGGTTTGCACGTGCTGACCGCACCGTTTTTGAGGCTTACGCTATTCCAGGTATCTTTTTTCCAGTCGGCAATCAGGATGGCTTTGTGGAGCTTGGGTTCATTCAATCGCAAGCAATGTGCGGCTAATTGAAGGCTGTTGTAGGTATAACAGGGAGGCGATTCGTGGTGGAGGGCGTGCCATGTTTTAATCGCCATGGCAGCGAGGCGCAGTCCAAGGGTTGAACCCGGTCCCTCGCAATAGATATAACGGTCGATAGCTTGCAGTGAAAGCGTGGCTTCCGACAGCACGTATTGCACTTCTACAAAAAATGTTTCCAGGGCGGGTCCCTCAATAGATTTATGGGCCAGCCAGTTGTTATCTTGATCGAGTATGCCCGTGAAGCAGGCGGGATTGCTTGCGTCGATTACAAGGCTGAACTGGAATGGGTTTTTAGGCATCTCTGATTGCATGACAAGTGAAGCTTGAGGTCAGGGCAAGCTGAGAGCGACTGCGGTATCGTTTTATTCCGTCTTTAGGGAGAGTTCAAAACCAGCTTCGGTCAATATTTCAAGGATGCGTTGGCTGTGCTCAAGGAGCTTTCCAAGGTCGGGCAAGGTTAATAACTGGAAGTGCATTTCGGTTTCAGTGACGTTCAAAACGCAATCCAGAGAGGGTAGTCGCAATTCGAAACTGGAGGCATCCGGCGGGTAATCGAGGCCTGCTGCCAGTTCGGGAATCGCCTCAAGGGCATCGATTTTATTTGCGAGCTCGAGGTGTTTGCTGAAGCAGATATCCAGTCGGTGACAGAGAGGATTAAAGAGGTTTATAAAAGCCGGATCTTGAGCCAGAGCGCTATCGCGGAGTCGAGTGATGCGTGTTTCAAGGATATAGGCTTTCGCGTCGTCTGGGCATTGGTCGATTCGGATTTCGAGGTCAAAGCCGGGGGTATTGAGACAAGCAAAACCATCCTCATCACGGAATTCGAATTCGTTTCGTTTGTAGCCCAGTTGGCGGCGCAAATCGGCATGAATTGACCTTGAGAGGGTGCGCACCTCTTCCGCTCCCGCGCGGCGCACAAAAGCATTGGCGGCATCGTGTAGCGCATCCGGCACGTGATGACCCGATTTAAAGCCGGAAAGTTTGCGTATGCGTCCGGTCGTGAATCCGGAAAGCTGGACTGTGTCGGATGATTCGATGCCTTTTGTTTGAAAGAATAAAGCTGAAGGTCAAGCACGCCTGTATCATATGGGCCCGCCCGATTGTAAGTAAGCTTCGAGTTTAGGCTTTACAGACCCGTCTGGAAGCTATGTTCTCTGCCTCTTTTCCAGAGATTTTCATGCAAAAGACACGCAAATCCATCGCCAAACGTTTCAAGAAGACCGGTACCGGTAAACTCCTGCGTCGCACGCCGGGGCACCGTCACCTCCTTCGCAATAAAAGCGTGAAGCAGCGTCGCCGCGCGGGGAGCAGTAAGCTCGTCGCCGACGGTCAGCGTGCAAACCTCATTCGCGGTTTGCCCTTCGCCTAAATCCCAAGAACGTTTGTAAGATTAACTCACGCCAGAGGGGTAACATGAAAATGGGCGACCCTGCGGCGAACTAAAACGAGAGAAACCACAACATGCCTAGAGCCACCAATGGACCCGCGACGCTCGCACGTCGCAAAAAAGTACTGAAAAAAGCCAAAGGCTATTTCGGTAATAAATCCCGTCTCTTCCGTTACGCGAAGGACGCCGTCGACCGCGCGGAGGTTTACGCCTACCGCGACCGCCGCAAGAGAAAGAGTGAATTCCGCCAGTTGTGGATTGTTCGCATCAATGCGATCTGCCGCGCTAATGGAATGAACTACAGTCGTTTCATGCACGGCCTCAAAGCCGCTGGTATTGAAATGGACCGCAAGCAACTTTCTGAGTTGGCGATTCAGGACGAAGCCGCATTCCTGCAGCTCATTGAGAAAGCCAAGGAAGCAAACACCGCCGCCGCTTAACAATTCTTAGAAAATTTTTCTACAAAGCCGTACTCCTTGGAGTGCGGCTTTTTATTTTAACGCAAAGAATAGTGGGATATTTTTGGACACAGAGCCTCAGAGAAGCGGAGTTTGAAGGGGTTGTTTTTAATGAAACGCTGAGGAATGGGGGCTTTAAGATAATTTTCAGTGCTCTGCGCTAGAACCCCAATGGAAATCTCCGTTCCTCTGCTCCTTCGTGTTTGAGATAGCCCAAGTACGCTGCGTTAAAAGATAATCAGGAAATGTGCTCAAGGATCTCGACTTCGTAGCCGTCGGGGTCAGTGATGAAGGCCATCTTTTTGCCGTCGATGAATTTCTCGCGCCAGTTGGCGGGCCAGAGATGGACGGGCAGGCCGTTGGTTTCAAGGCCTTCGAGCATGTCGCAGTAGGCGTTGATGTCGTCCACACGGATGCAGGTATGGATAAGGTCCTCGGGAAACTTGACCTCGAAGTTGGGCGAGTAAGTGAGCTCGAGCTTGTGGTCGCTGCCGGGGATGGCGAGATGAGCGAGTTGGTTGCCGCTGGGGGATTTGTCGGTTCGGCGCAGGACTTCAAAGCCACAGGTGCGGCAATACCAGTCAATAGACTGTTCAAGGTTGGAAACGCGAATACGGGTATGATCGAAGGTGACGGGCATACTCGTTTTGTGCCGAAACAATAGCGGAGAATCAACCCGCAACTACAAACTTCTCACGACCGCCTTGGCGACGCCCTGAACGCAGAGTTCGGCGACGGGGTAAAGCTCAGGGTAGAATTTATTTTCGGCTTTGAGGTAGGGCGGTTCACCGGGTTTTTGGATGTAGCGTTTTAGGGTGGTCTCGCCATCGATGAGGGCGGCTACGATATCGCCGT
>CBFHXZ010000087.1:0-3444 GCA_965659965.1 Coraliomargaritaceae bacterium | reverse complement strand
CTGGATTTGGAGGATGCGACCCTGGCGGCTCTGGATTATGTGGTGGTATCGGTACATTCGGCGTTTGGGATGGGGGAGGCCGATATGACCGCGCGGGTCATCCGTGCGATTGAGCACCCGTCGACCACGATGCTCGGCCACCCGACCGGTCGCTTATTGCTGCGCCGTGAGGCTTACGACATCGATTTGGCGAAAATCATCGATGCCGCCATTGCAAACCGCGTGATTATCGAAATCAATGCCAACCCGCAACGGCTGGACCTCGACTGGCGTCTGTGGCGGCGGGCGGCGGCGCGGGGGCTGCATTGCGCGATCAATCCGGACGCGCACAGTACCGGCGGCTTGGAGTACTTCCGCGCTGGGGTAAATATCGCGCGGAAGGGTTGGATTCCTGCGGAGCAGATTTTGAATTGCCGCGACCTTGTAGGGGTAAAGCGTTGGTTCCAGGAGCGCCAATAGCCAAAGTGGATACGTGCTTGAAATTGAGCGAATTAGGGATTTAATACTCAAAATCATCTTATGTTTACGCCCCAAAACATACGACTTGATGACAGATGACAATTCGCCCCGGTTGTCTTTACTACATCGATAGCGCAAGACTTATGGACTGGAACTCACTAACCGTGATTTTCGTTGTGGCCGGGGCCTCAACGGCGGTGACTGCATTGTTGGTGCGGCGTTATTACATATCGCTCCTGCAGTCACGAGAACAGGCTGGAGCCGTGCAGGCGCGCGAAGGGAAGCTCGCCCTGAGGGAAAAAGAGTCGGAACTGGAAGTGAAATTCAAAAGCCGCGAGGCGGAGCAGGAATCCAAGAACCGCGAGTTGAGCCGGCTTGAAGCACAACTGGAACAGGAGCGGGAAAAATTGATATCCAAAGCCCGGGAAGTTGAGTTGGCGCGACAGGAACTGGATGCAACCGATAACGAGGCGGAGAAGACGCGTCGGCTTTATCGCATGAAGCTGCACCAGATCACTCAGATGGATGAGGAGGAAGCGCGGCAGGTGCTTTTAAAAGACACGCGCAAGGAATGTGAAGCCGAATTGCACGCCCTTCGGCAGGAATACCTGAGCGATTCGGAGGCTTCATTAAAAGAGGAGGCTCAACGTATTTTACTGGCGGCAATGCAAAGAATAACCAGCAAGCCGATGAACGATGCCACCGCAACAGTGGTATCACTACCAGAGGAAGCGCTTAAGGGGCGCATAATTGGAAAGGATGGGCGGAATATACGCACCTTTGAGCACGCCACTGGAACGACGCTCTTGATTGATGAAGCGCCCGAATCGGTGTTGATTTCAAGTTTTGACCCCGTTCGCCGGGAGATAGCCCGCATCGCATTGGAGGCCTTGCTGCGCGACGGGCGGATTCAGCCCGCCAGTATTGAGGAAGCGGTTGCAGCCGCCGAGGAAGACATGGAGGTCAGCATTATTGAATTTGGCGAGGCGGCCTTGCGACGTTTACGCCTGAGCAAGATGCACCCGGAGATGGTGGGCTTATTGGGTAAATTGAATTACCGGCTGTCGAATAATCAGAACACGCTCGAGCATTCTATCGAGGTTGCCAATATCTGTGCCTTACTGGCTTCTGAAGTGGGCCTAGATCCTGCCATCGCAAAAAGGGCGGGATTATTGCACGACCTTGGGAAGGCGGTGGACGAGGATTATGCCAGTAGTCATGCTATTGCGGGAGCGGATATAGCGCGTCGTTGCGGGGAAGAAGCCCGGGTGGTCAATGCCATTGCCGCGCACCACAAGGAAGTACCGGCAGAGAGCGTCTATGCCGGATTGGTGATGGTGAGTGATTCGCTTTCGGCGGTACGTCCAGGAGTTCGTACCTCGTCGATTGATAGTTTTATCGGGCGGGTGCGGAGCATTGAGGCCATTGCTCAAGATGAGCAGGGAGTAAGTGAAGCCTTTGCGATCCAATCCGGACGCGAAGTTCGTGTGATTGTTGATCCCGGGACGGTCACCGACGATGCCGCGCGGCAAATCGCGCGCCGGATTCGCAGCCGCATAGAGGAGGAGCTCAACTACCCGGGCAGTATTGAGATCACGGTGATTCGCGAACAAAGATTCAGCGAGACTGCCGTCTGAGGTATTGCGCGACTTTAGCTTGATAAAAGTTCGTATCAATAGCTAGGTTGTGTGCATGTATATTAAGTTCAAGTCGTGGAGTCGCTGCATGGCACTGATGGTGCTGGCTGCCTTGAATCCATTGATGCTATTTGGGGTGGCAAAGGAGGTGCAGCTCAAAAGTGGTGAGCGCCTGCTGGGCGAAGTCTTGCCGGAATCCAATGAACAAACCCTGCGCCTGCGTTCAAAAATTCTGGGAGAATTAAAACTGCCCCGTACTTCAATCGCATCCATTAAGGAACTGCCCGCGGCCAAACCTGCAGTGGTCGCGAAGCCCGCGCCCAAACCTGCAGTCGCTGCCAAACCCGCACCAAAGATTAAAGTCGCGGAAGCTGAATCGAAAAAAGAGGAATCATTGGACATTTTAAACGCCTTCAAAGAATTCAAAACCCCCGCTTCATGGAGGGGGAATCTGCGCATCGGCGTAAACTTCAGTACGGGTGATCGATTATGGTCGGAGAATTACGCGCGTGGGCAATTATCCATTCAACCTAAGGGCAGCAGAAACTTCTACCGCTTTGGGGGTTCCTACAGTTACCGCAAGAACGAAAACTCGAATGGCACCACACGCGTAGCCAATGATAAATTCGACGTCAGTATACTTTATCGACGGAACCTCTCGAAGGGTTGGTTTATCCAGAACTCCTTGGGTTACCGCGTGGATAACGTAAAAGGTATCGACCATGAAATGAAAGAGTCTATTGGCGGGGGTTATAAATTTAAACTGTTTAAGGGTAAAGCGGAGTTCAACATCGGCAGTGGTATTGGCTTGGAGGATTTTCAGGCCAGTAAATCCAATGACCTGCGCAATGGACAAAACTACATTGCCAACGTCTTTCAAGAATTCAGTTGGAAGATAAACAAGCGTACAACTTTATCCCAGAAGTTCAATTACTACAAGAATCTGCACGACTCGAATCTCTACGACTTTAATTTTTCCTCGGCACTTCGCACGCGCCTCACAGATGTCTTTGGTTTAGAGCTTTCCTACCGCAAGGACTTTGACAGCGAGGTGGGCGGCAAGCAAAAAGACGACACCCAATGGCGCAGCGCCTTGGTGATTTACTTCTAGGGCACATAAAAACCCGCGGGTTAAAAACCGGCGGGTTAATAAATGGCGGGATAGACGGGACTCGAACCCGCGGCCTCCGGCGTGACAGGCCGGCGCTCTAACCAACTGAGCTACTACCCCTTACCAGAAAGAGTAAGTCGCAAAACGTAGAGCTGGGGCGGTTCAAGTCAAGCGATGTTTTTTTGAAAATTTTATACAGCGGTTGCGGTTCTGTTCCCGGTTTTTATTTCGGGGGTT
>CBFHXZ010000086.1:0-4020 GCA_965659965.1 Coraliomargaritaceae bacterium | reverse complement strand
GAGAGATAGACCTCATCTATCCGCAGCGGGGACTTTCCCTCTGCCGAACCGAGGGCAGAATGAACGCAATCGCTGACCGCGCGCAAATCCCTGATTTCACCTTTTTTCACACCTTTAGAGGTCGAAAGGCTGTGCCCCACGATTTCCAAATTGGTATTTCCTTCCAGCTTGCCCAACAATACTGCAATTTTACTGGTGCCGATTTCCACGGCTGCAACAATTCTGGGTTGGATCATGGATCTAATAGCTATGGGAGTACTTGGGTAACATCGACAAGAAAACTAGGCAAAAAGAGGCGCTATGGGGCGAGTTAAAATGCATCAATCGGTCAATTTTTTTATAATACTTTATTGCGCCCGCTTTTAAATTGAGCCGCCGCTGCACCCGGAAGGGAAAGATCGACCCGTTCAAGAGGATCACGCAGATCCCGCTCCACCTCCCGAATGTAACGGAGCCGGTCTAATTGGAGATTGAAGTCCATCGATGCGCTGAAAATCAAACGCGCCGTATTTTCACCATGCTTGCTCCACACTTCAATGACTTCGCCGGGGAGTTTCACTTCGCCGCTGTAGTTTGTCAGCAGCACTACCCTCCAGGATTTATGCTCCTCGGGGTAATACATTTCGCAGGTGTCCAACAATTGCGTCACCGTTTCGATACCCAGAAGCGGTGCATAACTTCCATCCGGGCGGAGATAGGGCCCGAGGTAGGGCAAGGCCCGCACCACCTCAGCGCGCTGATCGATCCCTTCAAAAATCTCGCCCGTTCGAGAAACCAGCCGGAGTTGTTTCTCTCCCGTCTGTAATTCCGTAACCAAGCGCATGATCGGCTCATATTCTACCAGCTCAATTCGCAGGCTGTCCGGTAATTCGCGTTCAACCGCTGCCGATGCCACTTGGCTCACCGCCTCAAGTTTTGCCTTTATCCCATGGATATCCACATCCATCAAGCGCGTCCCCCTCGGTATGCGAACCATGCTGCCAAGCCAGCCTTCACTCAATACACCGTTGGTATCAAAATGAATCATCGCCAAAGGTTTGGAATCTGCGATCCCGCTCACTTTTTTGCCCTCTTGTAATTGAGCACCCACCCAAAGCGCCGCCGCACCAAGCACGACCACCAATACGATTCCAAACAACGCACGCTTAAGGTAGAGAAAAACCTGACGTCGTTTTACGGTCCGGCTTTTCACACCACCAGGTTTTCCGGTCTCCTCCCTCAAGGCATGCCAACTCTGTTGACCCCGTGCGCTACTGACGCCCCATTTTCTGCCGCGTCCTTTCATCCTTTTACCCCTTTCCCAGCGCTGGCGGCATAACGTTTACATCCGCCGCGAACCAACGCGACTGCCAACGATTCAAAGTCAAGCCCCTCGCAGGAAGCGCTCTTTGGCAAGAGACTCGTCGTCGTCAACCCGGGCAATGTATTTACCTCCAAAAAATAAGGTCGCGAATCCTCCAAAAGGAAATCAATCCGCGCAAAATCCCGACAGGCACAGGCCTCGAAAATCGACTCAGCAGCCGCCTTGATTTCCACCTCAAAGGCTTCATCCAAAGCCGCGGGGAAACGGTATTCCGTCTCCTGCGAAGCATACTTGGCGGTGTAGTCATATACGCCGCTTTGGCTCACCACCTCCACCACACCCATCGCCTTGCCGTCCAAAAGACCCACCGTTAATTCACGGCCCCGAATCCGCCGTTCGATTAACCACTCACCACTGTGCACCTGCGAGAGCGCCACACCCAAAGCGGAACGGTTCTCCGCAAAGTGTAGACCCACGCTGCTTCCCATATTCGCTGGCTTCACCACCAGCGAACTGCCCAATTCCTCAATCACCGCATCCGCTAGCGGATTGTCACCACCTTCAAAGTGGATCGCCTCCGGCACCGCGATTCCCAGATCCATTGCGATTCCCTTAGTTCGATCCTTCGCCATACAGAGCCGACTCGCCGCGGCATCACATCCACAATAGCTGACTCCTGCCGCCTCCAATGCCGCCTGCAAGGTTCCGTCCTCGCCAAAACTGCCATGCAAGGCGGGGAAAACCACGGCCTCTTTCAAATCCAAACCCTGTGGCAATTCCGCTTCATCCAATTGTACCGCTTGCACCCTATACTGACTCGCCAAAGCTTCCGCGATGGCCGGTCCACTTTGCAGGGAAACCTCACGTTCTTCACCCACACCACCGTAAAATACCACGATACCTTCCGGTTCGCGCTTATTCATCTGTGCCCCCTTTCCCATCCAAAGGACTGCCCAGAATTGTTTCCCAGTCCTTCCCCAATAACAAGACCTCCGGTTCCAAGACCCTTCCCGATTCACGGTAAACCTTAGCGCGCACCTGACGGACCAGCTCGATAATATCACCCGCAGTCGCGGATCCCTTGTTCACGATAAAATTGCCGTGCACCTCTGAGACCTCCGCGTCGCCTACTCGCAGGCCTTTGAGTCCGTGCGTATCAATCAACTTCCCCGCGAAATCCCCCTCGGGGTTTTTGAAAATACAACCCGCGCTCGGTTCACGCGGTTGACTCGCCTTGCGCACGGAAGCGTAGCTGTCCATCCGTTCCCGGATAGCCGTGCCCGTTTCTTTTTCCGGACTGCGAAGAATCGCTCCCAGTGCGATACCCCGGCTGATTTCCTCCACTTTTCGATAACCAAAATGAAAGGCATCTTTGGGTAAATCCTGAACCCCTCCCTCATTTTCCAGCAACTGCACCCGTTCCACTACATCAAAAATCCAACTACCCATCGCGCCAGCATTCATCCGCAAGGAACCACCCACCGAACCGGGTATGCCCTCCAAAAATTCGAAGCCCGCAAGCCCTGCCTTCGCTGCCTGCCCGCAAACTTCCTTTAGCCGGACGCCCGCGCCTACCCAAAGTCGACCGTCCCCCAGCTGACGGCTTTCACGCCAAAGCCCACTGTTAAAACGCAGCACCAAGCCCGCAAAGCCCTCGTCTGGGACGACGATATTGGACCCCCGACCCAAAGAAAAAACTGGCAATTCAAAGAAGGCAGCCCCGCGGAGTAAGGCAAGAAGATCACTCATATTTTGAGGTTCGGCATAAAAGGCGGCAGACCCTCCAACCCGCATTGTGGTCTTGTTTGCCAACGGTTCATCCGTCTTTAAAGTGCACGCTTTCGAAACCCGGGGTGTGCTATAATCCAGCCAGGCGCTCGCGCGCTGAAAGCCCGAACGCACCTGCGACACAAATGCGGCCGCGAAGTGATGGATGTCCCCCGCGCCGACAAAAGCCAAAGTCAACGGTTCATCCTCCAGACCCATTGCCAATTTTTCCATTCCGTGACCCGTCATCTGCAAAACCGTTGGAGGTGATGCACCAAAAGCCATGGTGAAGTTGATCATTTCACCCCCTGCTCGATCGGTCTCGTGCGCACCGTAAATCGGCAGTAGGAATACCTGATCCGCCCCACCCAGCGCGCGCGCCAACTCATCCTTAAACTGCCGCGTCCGTGAATATCGGTGCGCCTGAAATACCACCGCCAAACGACGTTCCGGCTCCGCAGTGCGCAGGTGTTCAATCACGGCTTCAATCTCTGTCGGGTGATGCGCGTAATCCTCATACACCGCCAGAAGGACATCCCGATGCAGGCAGGTCTGTCGGCGCACCATGCCCGGAAAATCCGCCAGAGAGGATTTTGCCCACACCTCCCCACTGACCCAGTCCAGTGCCGCTGTTGCGGCGGCGGCATTGGCGGCGTTCATGCCCCTGCCAGCTGGCGGGCAGCTTTTAAAACTCAATGCTTCCGGTACATCCAAGCGCTCCCTCAATGCCTCCGGTGCCAAAACACAGTCGGTTGTTCGCTCCAGCAATCCCTTGAAAGCGGATTCCAGAGCAAGCACGTCAGGATAGCGGTCCGCGTGATCCCAATCCAAATTTAAAACCAGAGTCGCTTCGGGATTAAATGCATCAATTGTTCCGTCGCTTTCGTCGACTTCTGCAACCAACCAGTCACTCCCGGTAAAACGATACGGCGGGTGCGCCTGATGTGCGA
>CBFHXZ010000085.1:0-4066 GCA_965659965.1 Coraliomargaritaceae bacterium | reverse complement strand
ACAGCATATATCCCAAGACAGGCCGGAGTGCAGCACCGCTGAACCATAAATAAGAAGTGGTCACCCATGCCGTGTGGCGCTATCCGGCGAGCAAGCCACATATAAACAAAATAGGTTTTATATGTTTTATTAAATAGTTTACCTTATTTACTTATTGACTTTATATATTATGTAAATTTATATACTCCATAATAAGGAATTCAACCAAGTATATCATCATGAAAAAATCATTCGTTCTCGTCGCGTCGGGGATTCTGGCGTTTCTTGCCAGCGCAACTCAAGCAGCGCCACTCGCCAATGCCAAGATTCTGAACCTTGGCGGTACAGTTACCGTACATCAGGGAGGTAATGCCGCATCGGCAAAAGCCCTGAACGTTGGCGACATCCTCACACAGAGCGATGTCATCACAACCGGTTCGCAAAGCACCGTCAAAATCGCTTTTTCCAACGGCTCTGTAATCGACCTCGATCCAAATACCCAAATCGAGCTTCAAATTCTTAAGCAAAAACCCTACCAAGGGCAAAGGCACTACCAGCAATTGGATCGCGACCCGAGTCAGTCCATCACCCTACTGAGCATGAACTACGGTTCTCTTTTCGGGCATGTAAAAAAGCTCACTCAGAATTCAAAATTCAACGTCAGCACTCCCTTTGGCGTCACCGTTATTAAAGGTACCCGCTTCCGCGTCGCCTTTAATTTTGATTCCTTATCGCGTAGTTTCCGATTTCTCTCCAATAATATCGACGGTATTATTGAAGTTGTTACTACAACTGATGGTACGAATATTGACTATGACATGGAAACTGAAGCAGTGGTTGAGCTCACCACCGATTCGGCCACTCCAACCGTCAAGATTCCTGTCCCACCTGCGCACATGCTCGCGGTTACCCTGTCTGCAGATGATCCGAGGGTCGAGGAAATCGTCGATTTTGCTAAGAACCTTGCACCGGATGTGTCCGAAGGTACGATTACGACACCACCTGTGGCTCCAAGGCCACCCGTTTTAACCGATGACAGCGAAGTTGTAAGTCCGTCTACAGAAAGCTAATCTTAATATAAATCATCTTTGTACTTTAACCCCGAGCCTCGTCGCTCGGGGCTTTTTTATGGATCCGTTCAAAGGCTCTCCAGAATCTGCTTTGTCTCGTCGCGTTTTGCCCGGGTTTCCGCCAATTGCTTGCGTGCTCCCTCGACCACCGCCTCCGGGGCACTCTCCAAAAACTTCGGATTCTTTAACTTATTCTCTCCCACCGTTACCAGTTTTTCCAGCCGCGCCAGTTCTTTCTCAAGGCGTGCTTTTTCTGCCGCAATATCAATACTACTGCTCAGGTCGAGGTAAACTGTTCCCAGTGGCGTAACCGCTGCCGGCAAGCCCTCCCCGCTGCGCTCACCAAGCGCCTCGATGCTCCCGAGGCCCGCAAGCGCGCCAATCAATTTGGCGTTGTCGGTAATCAAGCTCGCTGCTGAACCCTCCGCTCCGTAAAAAACCGAGACGTCACGCTTGCTCGCCAGATTGTATTTTGCCTTCAGGGCGCGAGCCTCCGAGATCAACCCTTGCAGTAGCACCACCCGTTCAGCTGCGCCTTGGTCAACGGACAGTTCCCCCATCAAAGCCTCCGCATTTAAAAGCGGGCTTTCATGAATGAAAGGTCTCGCCCCAGCGTAGCCCAAGCTTGACCAAAGCTCCTCCGTGATGTGCGGCATTACCGGATACGCCAGTTGTAAGACCTGCCGTAAAACCAGGTCTTGAATCGCCAGGCAATTATCACGCACTTCCGCCCCACCCTTCAGTTTTCCCTTTGAAGCCTCCACATACCAGTCGCAGAAATCACTCCAGAAAAAAGCATACAGCTTGTGCGTATAGGGTGCTAAATCGAAGTCCACAAAACAACGCTCCACTTCCGCCGTGACCTCCGCCAATCGCGCGAGGATCCAATGGTCGTAGTCGTCAAAAAGTTCCACCTGTATGCGTGAACGGATACTTTCAAAATTCGAATTGTCCGACATCGGCCCGCTCATCTGGCGGAACCGCGATGCATTCCACAACTTGTTGCAGAAATTTCGCCCGATCTGAATCCGTTCTTCCGAGAACAGAATATCCGAACCCGTAGGCGCGATATTACAAATCCCAAAGCGCAAGCCGTCCGCCCCAAATTTTTCGATCAAATCCAATGGATCGGGCGAGTTGCCCAATGATTTCGACATCTTCCGTCCCTTCTCATCCCGAATCAAACCGTGGATAAAAATATTTTTGAAGGGAATACGGGCCGCGATCTCCGCATCGGTGAGCTCCGCCTTGTCCTCTCCATAAAGCTCCAGCCCCGCCATAATCATGCGCGCTACCCAAAAAAAGATGATATCAAACCCCGTCACCAGAGTCGAGGTCGGGTACCAATGCGCCAATTCTTTTTGCGCGGCAGCATCTGGTTCAGGCCAACCCAAATTCGCCATTGGCCATAGGTACGACGAGGCCCAGGTATCCAGCACATCCTCCTCCTGTTCCCAGTTCTCCGGATCCGGCGGCCCAGCCACCGAAACGTGTACCTGCGCAGGGTCAGAAAAATCAAGCTCCGAACGCGCAATACCCTTTTTGTACCAAACCGGAATTCGGTGACCCCACCAAAGCTGGCGACTGATGCACCAATCCTGAATCCCGTTCAACCAATGCAAATAGGTCTTCTTCCAACGGTCGGGATGGAATTTGATAATCCCCGTCTCCACTGCCCGCTTGGCTTCCTCCACCTTAGGATATTTCAAAAACCATTGCTCCGAGAGCCTCGGTTCAATCGGTACATCGCCGCGCTCGGAAAACCCCACCACATTCTCGTAGGGCTCGCGCTCGATTAAAAGCCCCATCGCTTCGAGTTTATTCGCGGCAGCCTTGCGTGCCGCAAAGCGTTCCATCCCGGCAAATTCCTCACCCGCGAGGGCATTCATACAACCGTCGTGGTCAATTACCTCAATAAGCTCCAAGCTGTGGCGTTGCCCAATTTCAAAGTCATTTTTGTCATGCGCAGGAGTAACCTTTAAACAACCCGTACCAAACTCACGGTCTACGTACATATCACCAATGATAGGAATCTCCGCCCGAGGAAAGGGCCGCCAGACCGTCTTTCCAATCAAATGCTTGTAGCGCTCGTCCTCCGGATGCACCGCCACCGCAGTATCACCCATCAAGGTCTCCGGTCGCGTAGTCGAAATCTCCAGATGCGTACGCTTGCCATCCGCCTCCACCAATTCATAACGCATCTTATAGAAGCTGCCCTGTTGCGGCTTCATGTTGACCTCTTCATCCGAAATCGCGGTATGTGTTGCCGGGCACCAATTCACCATACGTTTGCCACGGTATACATAGCCGCGTTGATACAAACGTACGAACGCCTCCAGCACCGCTTTCGAGTAATGCGCATCCAGCGTGAAACTGGTGCGCTCCCAATCACAGGACGCTCCCAGTTTCTGCAGCTGTTTTAAAATCACCCCGCCGGATTCCTCTCGAAAAGACCAAACCTTTTCAAGGAAAGCCTCCCGCCCAAGGTCATACTTGCTTTCTCCGGTTGATTCACGCAATTGCCGCTCGACCTTCGTCTGGGTCGCGATGCCTGCGTGATCCGTGCCCGGTTGCCAAAGCACCGACTTCCCCTCAAGCCGCGCCCGGCGTACAAAAATATCCTGCAAGGTATTGTCCAGAACATGCCCCATGTGTAACATCCCCGTCACATTTGGCGGCGGGATCATGATCGCGTACGGTTCACGGTCGGTATCAACAGAGGCTTTAAAGCAGCCGGATTTCAGCCATTTGGCATACCAGCGGGCTTCGACCTCTTGAGGCTCGTAGGCTTTTGCGATTTCAGACATCTCGGCTATGCATAAAGGCACAGCTCGCCATGGCAAGCCATTCATCCCTTTCTCGTAATGATCTTGTCACTTTTGCGATATAACAAGATGCAATCATTTAAAGGAAAAACTATTGTCATCGGTGGTATCACCGGCGGTATCGGCTCAAAACTTGCCGCTCAGCTTGCCGCAAACGAAGCGACTGTGACTGGATTTAACCGCAATGGCGGT
>CBFHXZ010000084.1:0-4288 GCA_965659965.1 Coraliomargaritaceae bacterium | reverse complement strand
CATTCCAGGCGCACTGATGATCAGCGGGGAATGGAGGGAGGTCTTGAAGAGTGCGTGCTTGCACCACAGGGAATGCTCGCCGAGTTGCCAGCCGTGGTCCCCCCATAGAATGACGATGGTATTATCGCGCATACCCTGACGGTCGAGTTCATCGAGCAGACGCCCGATCATGGCGTCGGTGTAGGAAACGCAGGCGTAGTAGCCGTGCATGAGGGTGCGCGCGAGGTCGTCGGAAAGCGGGCCTTCCTTGGGGATGCCGCCATACATGCCGCGCAATTCGTGCCATTGGTGAATGGCTTCACCCGGCGCGCCCTCGGGAACGTAGGGATTGTCGACCAATTCAATGGCATTGCGGTCGTAGAGATCCCAATATTTTTTGGGCGCGTTAAAGGGCAGGTGCGGCTTGGCGTAACCGGCGGTTATGAAAAAGGGAGTACCCTCCGCCTTCGCCCGGCGAATGTCCTCAATGATCTTGTTGGTCATTTCGCCACCCGAGTAGAGGTCATCGGAAACATCGGCAGCCTCGTAGGCGGGCTTGTCGTTGTTAGGCAGGGTCTGGTTTTCTGGCAGGTGGTAAATCTTGAAATCACTCGGACGGAAAAACTCATCCCACGAGTCCACGCTGTCATCCCAATCGTGGTAGATTTTGCCGTTGCCCAAAGCGGTGTATCCGGAGCGACGCAACCAAGTGGGGATGTCGGGAATACCGACCGCGTCCTTGTCGGCGCGGGTGTAGTAGGTCACGAAACGATCAGGGGTTGGGTACATTCCGGTCATGAGGCTCACACGCGAAGCGCCACAAACCGGCACCTGACAATAAGCGCGCTCAAAAACCGTGCCCGCTTCGGCAAGTCGATCGATGTTGGGCGACAAGGCGACCTCACTACCGTAGCAACCCAGTTCGGGCCGCAGGTCGTCGACTGCGATGAATAAAATATTTGGATGCCCCGATCCAAAAACACCGGCGGGCAACAGGGCGGCGAACAAAAGAGCGATTGAGGCAAGTATTTGATGTGGGGTTTTCATAGGTGTAAGTGCTTTAAACAATCCTGCATAGTACGGTGATCCGGCAAGTTCGTAAATTGTAAGCTTTGATGCGTTTATACAAATCATCGAAACTCACTCTGACCCGTATTTATGGAGCAGCTTGCACGACCACTTTCATGGTCGCCTCCACCGGTTCATTGATGCCGTCGGAAACCGTTACTTTTAGGACGTTCTCACCGACATCACCCGCGCCGGGCGTACCCTGAAAACGACCGTAAGTGGTGTTCGTCAAATCTATCCATGCCGGGCCGGAGACCTTGGCGTAAACAAGCCCGTCCTCTTCTGGATCGCTGGCGCGGAAATTGACATAGGTACTGTAAGCTTCTCCGACCACGGCGGGTTTTTGCGTGAAGTTGGCGCGTCGCCAGGAGGGGGCTTTGTTTTTGTTGATCATTTCACTCCCGAAGACCGAGGCCGCATAGGCGTCGTCTGCTTCGCGAACTTTTTGACGGTGAGTTTTGAGGAGCGCGGAAATCTTGCTTACCACGGCAGCGTATTTGGGGTCGTCCACTCGATTGATATTCTCGTTGATATCAATGCGGTGGTTGTAGAGCATGCGTCCCCCACTCCGCCATTCCGCGTAGCTGAGGTTGCGGGTTTTGACCGCCTCTCCGCTGTGGTAACGACTGTAGGCCGCCATCTTGAACGACGCCTCAGGATTTTCGAGCAGCGGGCGCAGACTCCGCCCTTGCAGGTGAGCAGGTGCTTCCAGGCCGGCGAGGTCGCAAAGGGTTGGGTAGATGTCGACGAACTCAACCAGGGAGCTGGATTTTTGTCCGCCCTCGAAACCCGGGGCGCTGAGAATAAGGGGCGCATTGAGGGATGTCCGGAACAGGGCGTGCTTGCACCAAAGGGTGTGCTCGCCAAGTTGCCAACCGTGGTCGCCCCACAAAATGACGATGGTATTGTCGGTCATCTCGAGTCGGTCGAGGGCATCGAGGACTTTTCCAATCATGGCATCAGCATAAGAAACCGTGGCGTAGTAGCCGTGGATAAGGTGCAGGGCGAGTTCATCCGAGACAGGACCCTGTTGGGGTACGCCACCGTATTGACCGCGTAATTCATTCCATTTGTGCATAGCTTCACGTGGGGCACCCTCGGGGACGAAATAATTATCCGGCAGGGAAAAATCCTCTCTTTGATAGAGCTCCCAATATTTCGAGGGGGCGTTAAAAGGCAGGTGCGGCTTAGTGAAGCCCGCGGTAATAAAGAAAGGGGTGCCCGCCGCCTTGGCGCGTTCGAGGTCGCGAATGACCTTGTCCGCGATTTCTCCATCGGGGTATGCGTTGTCGGGCACATCAGCTTTTTCAAACGGTGGTTGTTTCTCATTCGGCAAGGCTATGTTCTCCGGCAGTACATAGCGCCTGAAAGTGCCGGGGTGTTCGATCTCGCTCCAGGAACGTTTGAAATCGTCCCGCTGGTGGTAGATTTTTCCGTTTGAGATGGTGGTGTAGCCCTGTTCTTTCAACCAACCCGGGAGGTCGTAAATGCCCCGGACTTCAGCATCGGCCTTGGTGTGGTAACTGAGGAAACGCTGGGGGGTCGGATAGAGCCCGGTCATGAGACTCGCACGGGAGGCACCGCACACCGGCACCTGGCAATACGCCTCCTGAAAGACCGTACCGCTGGCGGCGAGGCGGTCAATATGGGGAGACACAATCTGCGTGTTGCCGTAGCAACCCAACTCGGGTCGCAGGTCGTCCACCGCAATAAAGAGAATATGTGGTTTGTCGGCGCTGTCTTGCGCAACACTTGGAAGCACAAATGCGATCCACAAAATGATTAGGCAGAAGAAGCGAACAGTCGTTTTCATATTTTGTATCAGGGTTATGTTGTTTTGAAATTATTAGGGATAAATTTTTTGCACAAGCTTTCCGGTGTCGAGGAAATGCTTGTAGGGCATCTGGTCATAGCTGCGGATTTCCGCCGCCACCTTGGGATCGTCGCGGTTGGGCCAGGGGTTTTTTTCAAGGATCTGCATGAGCGCGTCATGTGCCGCGCGTTCTTCGGGAGTCTGCGCCTGCCCGACCAACACGTAGTCTGCACGTCGACTCTCACCGTTCGTCCGATACAAGCGTCCCTCTCCGGAACCGTAAACAGGGTCGACCGCCTCGAGCATCCAATCCTGGGTGCGCGCCATCCGTGCCGTCGCGATGTAGCTCATAATCCATTCGCGATGAGTCTCGCTCGCACCGGTCAGAAACGGTCGCAGACTTTTACCGTCGAGCGCGTGACCCTGTGGCAGGCGGGCGCCGGCGTAATCGACCAAGGTCGGAAAGATGTCTGAAAATTCCACTAATTCTCCACTGGAACCTCGGGGCTTCACCAGTCCCGGGCCGTATACAATGAGCGGAACCCGCGGCCCGTTCTCAGTGGCATGCATCTTCATGCCGTTTTTGGAATCGCCGTTGTCCGAGGTAAAAAGGATGAGGGTGTTGTCCCGTACCCCCGCCTCGTCAAGCGCTTCAACCAGTCGACCGATGGTGCCATCAATGTAGCGAAACATATCTTCGAGCGAGCCGCCCTTGTTCGTGCCCGGACGTCCCCGGAAAGGCATGGTTGGCAAACCGCCACCCGCGATGTCGTGCACGAGGTTCAAAGGATAATACGCCAGGAAAGGTTGGTCGCGTTCGTGCTTGATGAAATTGACAAGGTAATCCGTAAAAATATCCGGCCCGAAATCGTCGGGTCCGGTGTCCTTCAAGCGTCCGTTTTCAATTACACAGGGATGCCAGTAGCGCGAGGGAATGAGCGTGGCATTGGGGAAATTGTATTTTCCCTCATAGAGACCGGTGAAGACTTCGCCTGCCGGAATGGCGCTGGGTTGATCCGCCCGATGACAAAATTCATCAAACCCAACGGTGCCATCGACCCGTCCGCCAAGCGCCATGTTATTCCCCACCAAGACGGTGCGGTAACCATTCTCACGCAAGGCCTGGGCAAAGGTCAAATGACGGGTCGTCCAGTTGTAGCGGTCGCTGTGTTTTTCATTGATCCGCAGGTCGTTGTGCCAAACACCCGTACGGAAGGGATAACGTCCGGTAGTGAGCAGCGCGCGGGACGAGGAACACATGGGGGTCGCCCAAGCGGTGCGAAACATGACCCCGCTTTCCGCAAGGGCATCAATGTGGGGAGTCGGCTTGGCATTGCTGTCGTAACAACTGAAATTCCGCGGACTGAGGTCATCGACCACGACGATGAGGAAGTTGGGACGGTCGCTCGCGGCACACAGTGGACTCAG
>CBFHXZ010000083.1:0-4343 GCA_965659965.1 Coraliomargaritaceae bacterium | reverse complement strand
GCGGGCGAGCATGTAACCGAGGAGGTACCAAACGTTGCGGCCTTTGCCCTCGTTCAAAGGCGCGAGGTTAAAGGAACGCAGGGTGGCGTCGATCGCCCGCAGGCGGGGTCCGCCGTTCCAGAGGATTTTGACCTCCCCCGGTAGCCGTCCAAAAAATTCAAGAGCGTAGCGGTATTGATGCTCGTCCGCCTGATCGAGACCAATGACGATTTCCTCGAGGAAATCAATTTCACTGAGCACATCGATAATCTTGGGGAGCGCGGCGCCCTCCAATTCCGAATAAAGCGAGGGCAGCATAAGCCCGACCGGTTTTTCGCGGGAGAGTTTAAAAACTTCCTGCTCGAGATTTTCGGGTGATCGCGTGGCAAGATTATGGAAATTGGTAATGATTCCGTTTTGATGAAAGTCACTCATAGTAATTGTAAGTCGTAGCGGTAGATAGATAGGTCGTTGAAAATTCCAGAACGGATCTGCCCCAGCCTTCGGGTCCGGGCGCATCCGCCACTTTATAATCCGGTCGTTCGAGCTGTAGGGTTCCCCGTTTAGGGTTGGGTATCACAAGGGCTTCGTCTGCGGTTTCGAGCATGGAGCTGTCATTTGGGCTGTCTCCAATCGCAAGGGTCTTCCATTCCAATTCCGGGTTGCGCGCCTGGTAGCGTTCGAGGACACGCGCCAAGGCCGAACCCTTGCTTTGACCCGCGGGCATGAGGTGCTGGAAATGTCCGCCCCGCACGAGGGCAATCCCCTCCCTCGCCAAAGCTTCGGCAAAATCCTCCAGCGCTTCCGGCGAATCCTCCCACAAGATCGGCTCGCTGCTGTGCCGCTCCAGCGCCGCCTGCGCTTGTTCCATACTCAAACCCAATAGGGCGACCAAACGTTCCGCCGGCATTTCGGCAAAGCCCTGAAAGGCATAGCCATTCTCCGTGCGCAGACGGTTTGAAATTTGCAACAAGTCCGCCCGTTGCATACCGCAGGATTCCACCTGATACCCGCCCGCTGAAACCCCTTCCATACCTGCAAGATTCGTGCTTTCCGGATAAGCCAACACCGTCCCATTTTCCGCAATCAAAGGCGCCAGCGGATCCAGTTCCGCCGCAAAACTTCTCATCTCCGCCAAGGTCTTGCTCGAGTTTAAGATCAATGGAATCCCCAGCGCGCTAATCGCGGCCAATGCCGGAAGCGCTTCACGCCATTGATACGACGCGTCCAACAAGGACGCATCGAGATCCGTGCAAACCAGCCATGCGGTCTTAGCCATCGTCCTGCAGCACCAGGCGCTCGACCCCGTGCGCTTCGTTCAGATGTATGCACGCATCGACCCGCGCCGGCATCTCCACCAGCATCCAACGCGTCAAACGTTCGTAGTGCATGATGAAGCGCGCGACCCCGGCATCATCCATTAAGCCCGCATGTCCACTACCCGAAGCTTCCAGCGTTTCCCGCAACTTACGCTCCTGTTTCCTGCGCCAGCGTAAAATGCAATCAAACCCCGGCGCTTTGAGCAGCACCCGCCTCGGAAAGAGCGAAAAGAATTTTTGATATTCCATTTTGAGTTTTTGGTTTACGTAGGATCGCCAAACCCCATCGGCATCGGCTTCGCGTTCCAGTTCATTGAGCGGTTCCTTAAGGGCAGCCTCCGGTTCCGGCACCGCACCCACGCACCAGCCCTCCAGAATCAGGACATCCACCGGCGCAGTAAGGCGATGCCACTCCGCTTGTGGTGCGCGGTCGTCATTTTCTTTTTTAAAAACAGGGGATTCGATTGTTTTGCTTTCATGATTCAAACAAGCAGTTGCAACATCCATGCCAATCCCGAGATCGTGCGTTCCCGGCACCCCGCGCGTTGCCAGAAGCGGGTGCACCCGCGCGCCCAAGGCCTCACGCTCCACCCGCGTTAAATAAAGGTCATCCAGCGAAAGCACAAAGACCCGCAACCCATAAAAACGCTCCAGATAATCCCTCAAAAAGGCTCCCAGCGTCGACTTCCCCGTCCCCTGCCCTCCATTCAAGGCCAGCCCCAGCGGTCCGCCCGCCCCATTCTGCCAATGCGCGACCCGCTCTGCCAGCGGCATGTAGGCCTCCCGCGCAACCGCCTCAAACGATTCCGGCAAACGATGCGCCACCATAAATTCAGGGATTAGGGTATTCATAGCGTTCTTATGCACCCTGCAGGAATCGAACCAAATTTCCACGCCAACCGCAACAAAAGCCCCGCGCTTCGAACGTTCATTCAATGGTGGAGCCCGGTGAGGTTGCTGCCTGCGGCATTGCTGCGAGACCAAGGCAAAGCCTTGGCCCAGCTTCGCTTCGCTTCGTCAAACCCGCCACTGGGGGATCATCCAACGTGTGTTCTGAAAATATGGCTACCAAGCAGACGGCTGTCACCCCAATGTAACAATCAATCGTTACTTGTTACATGGATGTTATAATCAAACCGTTTGCCCCCATTAAGTTTGCAAGCCGTTGAATTGCGGTTTCTGCGTTCAAGCATGAACAAACCCTGTGTAATTTCCATACTTGGTACCCAATTGAAACGTAACATGTTCGCGCTCGGTGCTTCACTTTGCAAATGTGCTGATAAAAGCATACTTCTCATTAGTTTTGTTGCTTGTGCCCACTGCCTATCAGCATCAGAAGCCGCTAATGCCAATGGGTCTTTTGAGGCGTCATCCGAAGCAGAGGCCAGCAGCGAAGCGGATGGCTTGGACCCTGAAACCAACGCCCTGCCTGAGGTTTATGCGATTGCTGACAGCCAAACATCCCCTGATGCCTCGACCACCCCTGAAACAAAATACGCGGGGCTAGTCACCTCAGAAGAGAACCCCATGCCCATCGATGCGGTGGATGCACCGGGACAAATTAGCGGAATTATTATCGATCAGGAGTCCGGCAAACCACTTCGAGGAGTGGCGGTGCTCGTTGTAGATTCCGAAATGGGTACCATCACGGACACTGAGGGGCGCTATGTAGTGCCAGACCTGCCATCCGGCGAATACACCCTTACTTTTATCAAATCTGGCTTTATTGAGACGAATATTACGGGAAATAAGATCATTGCTGGTGAAGAGACCCAGCTCGATTTTGCGATGCCTCCCAGGCCGATTGAGATGTCCGATGAAGTATACGAATTGCAGGATTTTACCGTCACCGCCGGTGAAGCGAACGATATGATGGCTAAAATAGATCTCAAGATGTCTAGTGCGCAAGCACTCGATGTTTTCAGTAAAGATGATTTTTCTAAATTTGCCGCATCTGATGTAGCTGATGCCATTAAGAAAATTGCTGGAGTCTCAGTAACCGATGGAAAGTTTCCATCAGTACGAGGTCTTAATGATAGGTACGTCGCTACCACACTTAACGGTATGCCAGTTCCCAGCCCAGATCCATTTAGAAAATCACCTCAATTTGATCTGTTTCCCTCAGCCGTACTAGAGACCGTCGTGGTAGCCAAATCATCGGAACCTAGTTTATCCGGTGAATCTACTGCTGCAAATTTTGATATTATCACAATAAAGAAACCTGAAACAGCGTTCTTGAATTTCTCATTAGGAACAGGCTTCCATTCAGGTGCACAAAAGGAATTCAGAGCCCTGCAAAGCAATAGCGGCAGCTCAAAATACAAGGTGGACAACGTAAATGCCTTTGCACCGAGTCCACGCTCCAATCCATTGAGTGACGTCGCAGATTGGGGGTTGGATGAAACGGACTATACTGCTAATCGATCGGTCAGTTCGGTATCCAAAAATGCGAATCCTAATTCTTCCTTTAGCGTATCTTTGGGTGACACATTGACTTTTGACTCGGGCAGAAAATTGAGTTTTGTTTTTTCTTCGTTTCACAAAATCTCAAGATCAGCGATTTTAGACGGAGAAGAGCGGAGAAATTATAGCCATACAGAATTTACGCAAGTGATCGATACGGGTGAAACGGAGCTTCTTTTCGGCACCATACAGGTGCCGGTAATAAGAAATTTTACGGTACCTTATGGTAATGAACTTCGCTACCAATTTAAACAGTTTAAGGAGCAAGTAAGTCTGGGTGGCCTAGTGGGATTGAATTATGAGCTCTCCGAGGATCATGAATTTGACGGGGTTTTGTTTACCTCTAGAAACGGTGATAGTGTCGTTACTTTGAATAGCCTGGGTCAGCGACCGGTAGGTCAGGGAGGTGCAAGTGAACAGATACTTTTCAACGACCAAGACCCGGAATCTGGATATTTTACGACGCGTGAAAGCTTATACTATGTAGAACGAGTCCTTTCTTTGGGACAATTTGGGGGCAGTCACAGTTTTAGTGACTTCACAGGCTCACCTCGCTTGTCTTGGAGATATCAAACGTCCCGT
>CBFHXZ010000082.1:0-4440 GCA_965659965.1 Coraliomargaritaceae bacterium | reverse complement strand
AAATGATCCTGCGGGACATGGGGGTCTTCAATCACGAGTACGGTTTGTTCCTTGATTCGGTGGATGGTTTGGAATGGGGGAATCCACAGGTCGCCTATCGCGATGCCGGTTCGTATTTCAATGAAGCCTTACCCGGTTTGGATCGGCAGGGCCGGTTTGAGCGTCCGCAATTATTGATGGATGCGGAAGGTCGCCCGACGCACCTTTTCTGCGCCTACCAAGGCGGCAAGTTTGGCACCTGCAGCGGAGTGGTCCTTGAGATCAAGTAAAAGCTCAGGCGAATCAGGCATCTACTCTTTTCAAAATTCATCTCAATTCTGAGATAAAACAACAAGTTTTACTGAACGATGCGCACGGTTTTTCAATTCAACGCGGGCTGGAAATTTTATCGAGGTGATCTCGAGAAAACCAACCACGACGCCATACACGCGAATCGCTTCAAACGGGCGGAATGGATGAAGGCGGGTAATCACGGGATTGCGCGGCTTGGTTATCCGGATGCGGAATGGGAGGCGGTCGACTTACCGCACGATTTTGTAGTGTCGGGTGCTTTCTCTGAGGATGCGAATGCGGTGCATGGCTCGTTGCCGGTGGATGTGGGTTGGTATCGGAAGACCTTTGAGATTCCCAAGGAAGTGAGGGCACAACGAATCCACCTTGAATTTGATGGGATTTACCGCGATGCGGAGATCTGGGTGAATGGGCATCTGGCGGGTAGCCATTTATCAGGCTACACGAGTTTCAGCTTAGACATCACGGAGTTGTGTGAACCGGATGGGCACAACGTAATTGCGGTGCGCTGTGACGCGCGGGAATTTGAATTATGGTCCTATGAAGGCGGCGGGATATATCGCGAAGTGCGGCTGGTGGCGACAGATGCAATACACGTTCCGTATAGTGGTACCTGTGTGCGCAGTTATTTTTTGGAGGAGAATAATTTTTCTGAGGCGGGAGCGGATTGCAGCGCCTTGATTGAGAATGCCGGACGGGATGCCGTTGAGGTTGTGGTGGCATTCAAGGTATTTGAGGGTGATACGGATGTTTTGGTAGCGCACTGTAGCAATGCCATAGAAATCGAGAGCGGCGAGCGGGTTATTGTTGATGACCAACTGCTGATTAAGAATCCGCAGCCTTGGAGCGTGGATTCGCCGGAGTTGTATCGATTGGAAACGCAGCTGCGGGTCGGCGGCTCCTTGGTGGATATTTACACGACTACCTTCGGGATCCGTTCCCTGCACTTTGATGCGGACAAGGGGTTTTTCCTGAACGGTGAGCCCATGCAATTGAAGGGGGTTTGCAATCATCAGGATCACGCGGGGGTGGGGGTAGCGATGTTGCCGAGCCTAGACGCCTGGCGTCTCGAGCAATTGAAGGCGATGGGCTGTAACGCCATTCGCACGGCGCACAATCCGCCCGCGCCGCACCTGTTAGATCTCTGTGATCGCATGGGTTTCATTGTCATGAATGAGGCGCGCCTGCCCGGCACCTCACCGGAATTGCTGGGGCAATTGGAATCCTTGATTCTGCGCGACCGGAATCATCCCTCGGTCTGCCTGTGGTCGCTGGGGAATGAAGAGATGTTGATTCAGGAGAACGCGGTGGGCCCGAAGATTCTGCAACGCATGCAGGCACTTACGCACCGCCTTGATCCCACCCGTCCTTGTATTTATTCCGCGAACTGCGACTTCAATGCCATTGCGGAAAATTTTGAAAAGGAGGATTTCCACATCGATATTTTTGGGGCGAACTACACCATGCGGCATGATGCCGAGGGACGTCTGACTGCTGAGGCGGAACGCTATGATGAATTCAAGGAACGGTTCCCCGGGCGCATGTTGATGGCGAGCGAGAGTGGGGGATCTGCATCCACCCGCGGGCTCTACGGACAGGAATTTTATGAGGGGGAGGCTTTGATGCCACACCCCGAAGCGATCGGTGCAGACGCACCGGTCTATTTGAATCCCAAGCGAGCGGGGCAGGTGACTGCCTACGGTGAAACACTGACGCCCTGGGGTCGCTCGATTGAGGACACTTGGGAGGATTGCGCTACCCGTGATTTCCTAATGGGGACATTTTTATGGACGGGTTTTGATTATCGCGGGGAGACTTATCCCTTTTCCTGGCCCGCAGTGATTACCCGTTATGGATTGATGGATTTGTGTGGTTTCCCGAAGGACAGCTTCTATTACTATCAGGCGGAGTGGATAGCCGAGCCGGTATTACATGTGTTCCCGCACTGGAATTTGGACTGCGCTGAGGGTGAAGTGGTGGATGTGTGGGCTTACACGAATTGCGCGGAGGTGGAATTGTGGTTGAACGGCGAATCTCAGGGTAAGCGCACGCGGAAACCGTATCGTAAGGTGCAATGGGAAGTTCCCTACGCGGCGGGCAGCGTGGTAGCGGTGGGTTACGATGCGGCGGGCGAGGAGCAAATGCGCACAACGCTTCAGACCACTGGAGCTGCGGCAAAGGTTGAATTGAGCATTGCGAGCGTTGGGGTGGAAGCGGACGGTGCATCGCTTGTGATCATCAATGTTTCTGCGAACGATGCCGAGGGACGGGCAGTACCGACAGCCGACCATGTGATTGATTTCAAGTTTTCGGGGACGGCTTCTTTGTTGGGAGTAGGCAATGGGAATCCAACCGGTCACGAGCCTGAGCAGGCGCCGCGCCGCAAACTTTTTAACGGTGCCGCACAATTGATTTTGCGAAGCCGGGCAGGCTCGGGGACGCTTTCAGTGAAGGCGCATGCGGCTGATCTTGAATCAGGTGTGCTCGAAGTTGAAATTTCAGACGCCGTGGCGAAGCGTGCCAGTATTGGCGCATCCGTGGCGGAGTCTTCCGGTAAGGGAAAATTGAATCCGGTGGACGGCTCACTATAAATGATGAAAGACGATATTATGAAATCACTGTTACCATTAGCATTCTTATTGTTCGGCGGGCTCGGCCTGCAGGGTACGACCCAACCGAATGTGGTTTTTATCCTCATTGATGACCTCTCGCATTACGGGGTCTCCGCTTATGGCGCGAAACTATTGAATTCCGAGCAGGGCTTCTTTGAATCGGTTCCGGTATCGACGCCGCAAATCGACCGTCTGGCGAATGAAGGAATGTTGGCGGAGCACGCCTTTGCATACGCGGTTTGTGAACCGACGCGGGTGGCTTTGATGTCTGGCATGAACAACGACCGGAATTTCATTCAGGCGAAGGCCTTGCACGAATCGCAAATCACCTTTGGGGATGTTTTCAAACGCGCGGGTTATGTGACCGGAATCACGGGCAAATGGAAACAGTCACGCGGCACAGCGGCGGTGCCCGGTGAGCATTACGTCGAGCAATTCGGCTGGGACGAGGTGCATTGTTTCGACCTGCTCTACGAGGGCGCGCGGCATATTGATCCGAACTTCGTGATCAACGGCAGGATTTCCTGGTTCAACAAAGGCGTGAATCCCGAGACCGGACGCCGTTACTACGGACCGGATCTGGCGAATCGTTTCGCTTTGGATTTTATTGAGCGCCATCAGGACAAACCCTTCTTTTTATATTACCCCATGCTCTTTGTGCATGACGAGCACACCCCCACGCCCGACACCAAGCCCGATGCGCACTACGACAATTTTGAAGTGATGACGCACACGGGGGTTCGGGCGGAGAATCAATACGGCAACTTCAAGGGCGACGACCGCCGCTTTTTCCCCGACATGATGGATTACATGGACAAGCTCATTGGTGAAGTCACGGACAAACTTGACGCGCTCGGGCTCCGTGAAAAAACCCTTATCGTGGTAATGGGCGACAACGGAACCAAGACCTGTTTTTCCTACACCCTTGCGGACGGTAGTAAATTCATCGGCGGCAAAGGTCACACCACCGCAAACGGATTACAGGTACCGCTGATTCTTTCCATGCCCGGCACCATTGCCGAGGGCACGCGTTACCCCGGCCTTGTGAATTTGACGGATCTGTATCCGACCCTGTGCGAATTCGCGGGCTTGGAGATTCCCAATGCGGATGACCTCGATGGCATCAGCTTTTGGCCGCAGGCGAGCGGGCGGGATGCAAGCGTCCACCGCGGGCATATTTATACGTGGTACAATGCCAACAAAGCCATGACTCAAACCGAGAAGTTGATTCGCTTTGCACACGTGCCGGGTTTTAAACGCTATGCCCCGGATGCCGGACACCCCGAGGGTCGCTTTTTCGATTTGCGCAGTGATCCCTATGAGAAAGCCAACGATTACGACAAGCGGGTTCACAAGGGCTTGGGCATTTATCACAATTCCGGCATCGACCGCGGCAGCCTTGATGCCGAACAACAAGCCGCCTATTACCGTTTGGGATCGGTCCTAGCCAAACATGCCTACGTGCCGGTGAGCGCGGCAAAGATCGCACCGATCCGCTCACGGGTCAGGGTGGGGGACCGCTTAGAACTGACTGCTG
>CBFHXZ010000081.1:0-4525 GCA_965659965.1 Coraliomargaritaceae bacterium | reverse complement strand
CGCCAAGAGCAGCGTGGTTGCCCCCCAAAAGAGAGGGTGCGAGGATTGCAGGGTAGGGTGAGGATGCCATATTTGGAAGTTTTGATTAGTCGATTTCGATCGTTGTCGGGTCAAATTCAACTTTCGGATAGCTCAGTTGTAAATCGTCAAGATACGCCACCACCAAACGAGCGACCAAGAGATTGCGCGCCCATTTTTTATTGGAGGGAATTAAATACCAGGGAGCATGTGGCCGCGCTGTTTGCTCAAAAACCTCCTCGTACGCCGCTTGGTATTGATCCCATTTACCGCGGGCAACGAGATCCGAAGGGTCGAATTTCCAGTTTTTCATGGGCATATCCAGCCGATTCTGCAGGCGCTCGCGTTGCGTGTCCTTGTCGATGTGCAGGAATAATTTTAAAACAATTGTATCTTCGTCGACCAACAATTGTTCAAAATCGTTGATATGACGGTAACGTTTACGCCAAACAGATTCCGGTTTTAGTTCATTCACGCGCACCGCCAACACATCCTCATAGTGACTGCGGTCAAAAATCATAATTTCTCCATCGCGCGGGGTGCGCCGGTGTACCCGCCAGAGATAGTCATGCGCCAGTTCGTGACCGGTGGGTTTATCAAAACTGGAAACGTGTACCCCTTGGGGATTAACACCCCTGAAGACGTGACGGATGGTGCCGTTCTTACCGCTGGTGTCCATGCCCTGCAGCACAATGAGGAATTTTTTGCGACGATCGACAAAGAAGCGTTGTTGCAGATCGGCGAGCCGTTTGTGCAGGCCCGTCAGTTCTTCGTTTGCGGTGTCCTTGCAGCTTGGGATGTCGCTCCAGGGCTGTGAGTCCACCTCAGAAAGCCTGTTGTTTTGTTCAGCTGTAATGAGGTAATGGCTGAAATCCTTTAATTCCATGACTTCGAATTTTTTATAATACCGACCGAAGCGCAATGAATTTATCCGGAAGCATTGGCATTTAGTCTTGGGAGTTGTCAAAATCGGTCATTCTGTTTTGCTCGCGCTTCATGGTTTGCGACACTTCCAAAGGCTTGAGCGTTCGACTGGGCGAAATCTGCCCCCATGGAATCGTGCCCGCAGTCGCGATGGCGAGCGCGGAAATTGATGCTGCAGATGCCATTGAGGAAGCTGTCTGTGCCGGATTTTCACCCACAAGGCGCGCGGAATTCCTCGGCGGACGAAGCTGCGCCCGAGAGGCTTTGTCAAAATTAGGTCAACCTGAAGCAAGCATTCGGGCAAGTGACGACGGTATTCCGCAATGGCCGCCGGGAACCCTTGGGTCGATCACGCATACCAAGAGGCTTTGCGGCGCGGTTGTCGCAAAGACCTCGGACTTCCAATGCCTGGGGTTGGATTTTGAACAAGCAGGACGCCTCTCAGAGGGCGCTGCGAAACGCGTGGTCCATCCTCTGGAGTTAGACTTTGCGGAAAGCCACCCGGATGCTCTTACTTTTCTTTTCAGCCTGAAGGAAGCTTTTTATAAAGCGCAGTATCCTAAGTGGCATAAGAGGGCAAACTTTCAGGACATCGCGCTGGCGGTGGATTTAAAAAAAGAATGCGCGGAAGTTCGTTATATCAACGAGAACTTGGGCGAAGTTGCAAAACAAGCGACAACGCAATTTCATTTCAGCACCACTCGCGTGGGCAGGATTATCGTCGCGCTTTGCTGGGTTCCTGTGACGATTTAATTAACGGAGTCATATTTCCAGGGTAGGGCGTTTAACGACTTCAACTTCCCTGCCGCCAGATCAAGCCAGAGGCTCAGGGCTTTGTTGCGGCTCACATGTTTCATGTATCGCGGGGATTCGTCGGCAGTATCCAATTGTTCAAAGGTCACGATACCGCTCGCGTAAACCGACAAGCTCCATCCATTCTCATCATTGACCAAAGAAACATCCGGGTGCGAAGCCGCGTCTGCGCTGAGCTTGTCGAGCGTAGAGAGGATGATCCGCATACGTGCCTTATCAGGCTTCAGTTCTGAAATCCCGTGAAGATCCGTGGTGTGGTAGAGCCCCATTTTATAAATCCTTATAAAAGATCCTAGAGTTGCGCCTGCTGGCTTCGTAGGCACCTCGTTGCTCCGCATGCAAATCCTTCAACTCGCCCTCAACAAATTCACAAACGTCCGAAAAGAACGGCGCTGCCTGCGTGCTCAAGGCAGTGAGCCGTTTAATGCCATTTTTCCGCGCGCAGTTGAGCGCGTAGTTGACCATCCGTCGACCAACGCCCTTGCCCTGATAAAAGGGTAACACGTAAACACTGCCAAGCTCCGCATGACGTGAATCCTCCCAAACCTTCAGATACAGGCAGGCAACGATACTGCCATCGATTTCATAGACGTGGTAATCATTGATGGATTCAATAATATCATCCTGATTCCGCTCACGAAGGCGTTCAGCACGAACGGCATTGCGCGTAATGTTGAAGATCGAGTAGGCATCCTCTGCTTTTGCTGGCCGAATGGATTGGTAATCGTTTCCATAGACCATGGTTCCGATACCAACCTTATCAAAGACTTCATTCAGGAGAGCCCCAAATTGGCGGCCGTCCAGGATATGGGCCCGGGGAATACCCGCCCGAATCGTGCTCGCAGCGTGCTTCAATTTACTCAGCAATCGTTCGGGGATGCGCTCGGGATCGGATTCGAGCAAGCAGTCCAATTCATCCAGAGAAAGATTCTTAACGGGGCCTTGTGCCAGCTCCAGACCGTCATGCGCATTCAGGTAAATTAACTTGGTCGCCTCCAGTTTCTCCGCCAATTCCGCCGCCAAAAGATCGGAGTTCAGACGCAGGTTCTGACCCTCGCGATTCGGAGCGATAGGCGTGATGACCGGAATGGTCTCGGCCTCGAGTAATCGTTTGAGCAAGGGCAGGTCCAATTTATCCACCACGCCCCCGAAGAGTTGATCCACCCCGCCAACAATGCCGGTCGCCTTTGCCCGCACACCATTGCAGTTCGCGCAGCGGAGTCCGCTGTGGGTCAGGCCTTGCATTATTTTTTGATTCACCAGCGCAGCGGTTTCACTGGCGAGCTCAAGCGTGGGCGCATCCGTTGGCGTCTCACCGTGCGGATTACTGATCTCAACCGAACGCGATTCCGCAAGCTCGCTGAGTTGTTGCCCGATGCCATGCACCAAGACTACCCGAATGTGCAAAGAGCGCAGCACCGCGATGTCCAGCAATACATTCTCAAAATTCACATGCGCCACCAGGCTACCGTCCAGCGCGACCACAAAGACCTGTTCCCGAAACATGGAAACATATTTCAGGATGCCCCGAAGGTCGGTCGGCTTAATGGTTGGAGTGACTGTAAGATCGGCTGCCATGACGTTGATGAAACTTCTATTTAATGTAAGCAAAGGCTGAGCTTGCAAGGCACATGTTTAACGCTCCATTTTAGTGTGATGTATGCCGAGGACATCAAAAAACTGCCCGATGGATTAATTGAACCCATTGAAAGTTTTCTCGCATGGCTCGATCTGGAGCGCGGACTCTCGACAAATACCATTGAAAGCTACGGACGGGATCTCTTGCAATGCGCCGCTTACCTCCACAAAGCAGGTTGCGATTGCTGGGAAAACGTCAGCCCCACGCTCCTCTCGGATTTTTCCGCACACCTGACCCAAAGCCAATATGCCCGCAGCAGCCAATCCCGCAAAATAAGCGCCCTCCGGATGCTCGCCAAACACCTCGTTCGTGAAAACCTGCGACCCGACGATTGCGCCGAGTTACTTAAAGGACCCGCCCAGCGCCGAAAATTACCTAATGTCTTGAGCCGCAAGGAAGTGGAAGCCCTGCTCGAGGCACCATCGCGACACAGCTCTCTCGGTCAACGGGATCGCGCCATCCTCGAATTATTCTACAGCAGTGGCTTGCGGGTTTCTGAACTTTGTAGCCTCGACCTACAGAATGTGCATCTGGATGAGGGCTATTTGCGCATCCTGGGAAAGGGCAATAAGGAGCGTATCGCGCCGATTGGAAGTAGCGCGGTCAGCTCACTCCGCAACTATCTCAGCACGGCACGACCCGAACTGGTGAAAAACAACACCGGCAGCGCATTTTTCCTGAGCCGCAGGGGTGGGGCGCTTTCCCGAAAAATGATCTGGGTGCTTATAAAAAACCACGCCCAAACCGCCGGGATCAAAAAGGAGGTCAAACCGCACCTCTTACGCCACTCCTTTGCCACCCACTTGCTCGAAGGCGGCGCTGATCTGCGCGCCATCCAGGAAATGCTTGGACATGCCGACATCGCCACCACCCAAATTTATACCGCCCTCAAAGCTGAACAACTCAGCGAAGCCCACGCGCTCCATCATCCTCGCGGCAAGATGGAACCTTGACCCGTAAAATACGATCTCTCGGGAGTCGCCACTGCGAACGACGGGCGCTTCGTAACTATGGTCAGCGAGAATGTATTTTTAAGTGCGCATTACTTTTATCCAGCCAATGGAACCTCAGTGACTTTTTACACGGGTAACGACCCCTCCGGCACGAGCGCGACACGAACCATTCAAAGCA
>CBFHXZ010000080.1:4425-4675 GCA_965659965.1 Coraliomargaritaceae bacterium | reverse complement strand
CGATTGTTTCGAGCGAGAGCAATTCGTTGGGAATCAGGCGGAGTACCATCCCGATGTTACCCTTGGAGCGCAAAACACTTACCCGTAGGCGGGCCTTATCACCAAAGGCGATGGCAAAATCCGCCCCGCCATTTGCCTCGAAGGATTCGAGCGCCGATGGAGGCGCGATAGACTCCATGAGTACCCGGGTGGCATCCGGCGTAAGCTTTTCCCCTTCGATCGGTTTGAGCGTTCCATGAACCCGAAGCGC
>CBFHXZ010000080.1:0-4415 GCA_965659965.1 Coraliomargaritaceae bacterium | reverse complement strand
ATGAAGGTCTGAGGCACCCGCCTCAAACATCGTCTCCAGGAGTTGGTTCATTTCGTAGGCCATGGTCTTAAATGCTTCTTGGTGATGCGTTGAATAGGCGGGAATTAATCGGCGTCGGAAACGGTTGCGTGCAGGACTTCGTTGGGAGTGGTGACCCCGGCAAGGACTTTGCGGACGCCATCCTCGCGCATGGTGCGCATGCCGATTTCGCGGGCTTTGTTTCGGAGCACCACCAAGCTGGCCTCTTCGTAGATCATTTGCTGCAGTTCCTCGTTCATGGTGAACATTTCAAAAATCCCGACCCGCCCGCGGAAGCCGGTACCGTTACATTTGGGGCATCCCTTTCCTTTCTTGAAAGTCGCTTCCAGAATTTGATCCTGACGGATGCCGAGAGAATTGAGAAGGCGTTCATCCGGTTCATCCGGTTGTTTGCACTCGGGGCAAATACGGCGGACGAGGCGCTGCGCCATCACGGCACGCAAGGCAGCGGAAACAAGGAACGGTTTTATCCCGATATCCACCAAACGGCTGACCGCGCTGGGTGCATCGTTGGTGTGCAGGGTACTGAAAACCATGTGACCGGTCAGGGAGGCATTGACCGCGATTTCAGCGGTCTCTTTATCGCGAATTTCCCCGACCATGATAATGTTGGGCGCCTGACGGAGCATTGAGCGTAGTGCCGCAGAAAAAGTCATACCCACATCGCGGCGCACCTGCACCTGATTGATGCCGCCCATTTCGTATTCCACCGGATCTTCGACCGTGATAATTTTGCGGTCAGGGTGATTGATGTAGTTGAGCGCTGAATACAAGGTCGTGGATTTACCGGAACCGGTGGGACCCGTCACAAGGAAAATCCCGTCCGGCATCGAGATAATACGCTCGAAGACCGCTTGGTCATCACTGAAGAACCCAAGCTCTGGAAGACCCAAACGCAGCCCTTCCTTGTCCAGAATACGCATGACGATACTTTCACCATAGGCGGTGGGCAGGGTCGAAACCCGCAAATCAATATCCTTTTCACCGAACTTAATATTAATGCGTCCATCTTGTGGAACACGCTTCTCAGCGATACTCACATTGGACATCAATTTGATGCGCGAAACGATAGAAGGCTGTAAACGCTTGGGGGGATTCTCGACCTCATGCAAAACACCATCCACCCGGTAGCGAACACGAAAACGCTTCTCGAGCGGCTCCATATGAATATCCGAGGCCCGGCGTTGAATCGCTTCGGTTATTACCATCTGCACGTATTTAATAATCGGTGCCTCTTCTTCCGAAACTTCGGCTTCGTCAAAGACCTTAATCTCAAGGCCTTCGGTTTCACTTTCACCCTCGTGGATGCCCTCAAAAATTTCATCGACCTCACCTGCTTGGGCACCCTCGTAATATTGATTGATAGCACGCTCAATGGCATCGAGCGGTGCTACACGACTGATCACCGAGCGTTGCACCACGTGACTGATACTGTCGATACCGTCCATGTCGAGGGGGTCACAAATCGCAAGGTGAATCTCGCGCTCATCTATTTCAAGGGGGAAGACCTTGTAGCGATTCGCCAGGTCAAAAGGCAAGACCTCGAGAATCTCACCCATCACACGAACCTCATTCAGGTCCACGACTTCCATACTGAACTCGTCCGCCAAAGCCTGCGCGACTTCCGCCTGCGTGAATTTTTGATCCTTGATTAAAAGATCCAATGCCGCGCTGTCGATTTCGGCGTCACCACCCTCTTCTGCGGCAGCAGCACGCGCACGCTCAACACTGTCGGCATCCACTATTTTTTTATCAATTAAAAGCTGGAGAACAAAATCGTCTGATGAAGTCACAAAATAAAACTATAGTTAAGGTAGGATCGATAGGGGATAAAATTTAACGGGCAACGCTCACCAGAAATTCCGCATTGGTTTTGGTTTTCTTAATGCGCTGAATAAGCATTTCCATAGCATCGGTCGAAGGTATGCCCTTCATCGCGCGACGCAATGAATAAATCTTGAGCATTTCATCCGGGTGATACAGCAGTTCCTCTTTGCGGGTTCCGCTCTTATCCATGCTCAAGGCAGGGAAAATACGCTTGTCGGACAAGCCGCGGTCCAGGTGCAGCTCCATATTGCCGGTTCCCTTGAATTCCTCAAAGATGACCTCGTCCATTTTGCTGCCGGTCTCCACCAGTGCAGTACCGAGAATCGTAAGACTGCCGCCATCCTCGATATTTCGGGCAGAACCAAAGAAACGCTTGGGTTTTTGCAGGGCGTTTGCCTCCACACCACCAGAAAGAATTTTGCCGCTGTTGGGCATCATGGTGTTGTAAGCCCTTGCTAAACGCGTGATGGAGTCCAGCAATATGATTACATCCTCGCCGACTTCCACCATCCGGCGCGCCTTCTCAATGACCATCTCTGCCGCGTGAACATGGCTATCCGCTGACTCATCAAAGGTGGAACTGATAATTTCAGCCTCAACCTGACGCCGGAAATCGGTGACTTCCTCAGGGCGTTCATCAATCAAAAGAATAATGAGGTGCGCTTTCGGGCAATTTGCTTTGATGGCATTTGCCATGCATTGCAAGAGGACGGTTTTACCGGTGCGCGGCGGAGCGACAATCAAGCCCCGTTGACCGTAACCGACGGGAGTCAGGCAATCCACCACCCGCATGGAAAGATTGTCCCACTTGGCATCGCTTCCGGTTTCCATCAGAATGCGCTCGGTCGGGTAATACGGAACCCGTTCTTTAAAGGGAACGACCTCGCTCAAGGTGTTGGGATCGCGTCCCATGACCTCCGAAATGGAGAGCACAAAAGGACAGCTTTCCGATTCGCGATGCGGGTGCAGGCGGGCTTTAATGATGTGACCCGCTTGGAGTCCGTAATGCTCAATGAGCGTTTGCGGCACAAAGGCACTTTGCGACACCACCCGGTAATTATCGCGCTCGTAGACTAAGAGCCCTCCGGCATCGTCCTCCAAAAGATCCAGTACACCGACCGTTTCAATCACGGTCTTCTTTTCAAAAGCCTGCGCTGCCAATGCGTTGATCAATTGCTCACGGTTTGGAGCATTCGGCACTTCAACCGCTTTCTTTTCTGCCGCTTCACGCAATTCAGGAAGAGGCATGTTATAGATTTCGGTAAAATCAAAGGCCTTCGCTTTACCCGTTTCCAGGCCCGCCTCAAAACTTTGCAAGGATGCAAAATTCTCAAAGGCTTCAAAATCCTGCAACTCACCCAGATTCAGCGCCGGACCTGCCTCGCGCACCGCCTTCTTTTTGTTCTGCCAGCGTTGATTGCGCGAACGGTTCTTTGACTTTTTATTTTTCTGAAAACGGTTCTGGTTATTATTTCCGTTCCCCCTACGACCGGAATGACGGTTCCCCCCGCCCTCTCCTTCTTTGGAGTCGGACGCGCCCTTCGGTTTACCCTCACCCTTGGATTCGCCGCCCTCGTCGTTGGCTGCGACCATCGCTTCGTAGGCCGCTCCTGTTACTGCGCCATCATCTTCGACTGCAGCGCCCTCGCTCTCTTCGGCGGCACGTGCACGTTTTCGGGTGCCGCGACGAACAGTTTTGCGCGGTGGCTTTGGCGCCTCGCCAAAAGAAGGGTCCAGAGGATTGGTATTGGATAGGGGTGTATCTGATTCGCTCATATGCGATTGGTTTTTTAGGGGTGCAAGGTTCAGGCCTGCGCAAAAGTGTACTTACAATTCTGCGATCAGGCCGAGCGTTTGCGCTTTTAAAAATTCAAGACTACCAGCATTGGTAATGACATAATCGGCGCGCCCCACTTTTTCGGACAAGACCATTTGCCGCTTGGAACGCTGTTCAATTGCGACCCGTGAAAAACCCCGGAGGGCCATTCGGGCGACCACAATCGCCTCGGGACAAGTAACACAAACGCTAAAATCAAACTCCTTTTCAAGCCTTTTTTCAAACAATAGGGGAATCTCAACCACCCAATTCGCCCCAGCCTGCGCCTTAACCGCCGCCTGCCAATGCTCCCGTACCCGGGGGTGCAGCAAGCCCTCCAGCCATTCCAATTCATCCTTCGCGGAAAAAACCCGCCCGGCCACTGCGCCCCGATCCACACAACCCGCTGCATCAAAAACCGCAGAACCCCAGCGCTCGCGTAGTGCATCGATCACCATTGAATCACTTGCCAACAAATCCCGCACGATGGCATCCGTAGAAACAACCGACCAACCCGCCTCCGCGAACAAAGCACCAACCGTGCTCTTTCCGCATCCAATCCCCCCCGTCAAACCGATCCGCAAACCACCGCTCTTTTTCTCCGTTTTCATAGTGCGCGCTTTCCAAGTGTCATTTTAAGGTGGACGTTAAATTTTGACGTATTAGGAATAATACCCCTATGCTCGCAACCACTCAATCCGCGGCCCTTTTGGGAATAGAAGCACATCCAGTA
>CBFHXZ010000079.1:0-5306 GCA_965659965.1 Coraliomargaritaceae bacterium | reverse complement strand
CTGGGTAAGGTTCAGTTTGCCGCGTTTGTGGAAACGGCGAAGAGCCGCGCTGTTGGGGTGGTCATTGAAATCGCCAAGGATGAGGCAATACGGGCGACCTTGCTCGCGGGTGCGGCTGATGATGCGGTTGCGGCAGGCTTCGGCTTCGCGGGTACGCTGGTGAGCGGCTTCGGGGTCGTCGTCGCGGACGGTCCAGCGGCTCTTAAGATGGAGGTTGAAGATCTGTAGGCTGAGTCCGGAGCGGGGACGGATCTCGACTTCGAGCATGCCTCGGCGGACGGTCTCGCGGTCGTCGAAGTATTTGAAATCGAGGTCGGTGTGCCGGGTTATGTGATGGAGGGGCAAACGACTGAGGATAGCGAGACAGCGGTCGGGGTCGGGGCCTTGCAGGTGGGCGCTGTGGGGATAATGGAGGCCGTCCCTGCGGAGGTCGTTGAGCAATTCGCGGAGGTATTCGGAGGTGCCGATTTCCTGAATGGCGAGAACATCGGGCTGCACTTCGAGGATGGCACGGCGAAGGGCGGATTTTTCGGCCTCGGGCTTGGGATAATCCTTGCGCCATTTTCCATCGACGCTGCGGTCCATGGAGAGGTAATTATAGAGGTTATAGGTGGCGACGCGGAGGGTTTGAGCGGGCGCGGAAAGGGGCAGGAAGCAAGCTGCTAGGAGAAGCGCGGCACGAATAAGGCGGGATCCCCGCCGGTATATGCGTTCAATCCTCGGCATGGCGTAGGGCACCCTCGCGCTCGGGAAGCGTGGGATGCGAATAATGAAAAGCGCTGTAGAGTGGATGCGGGGTCAGGTTGCTGAGGTTTTCCTTGTGGAGCTTGCGAAGGGCGGCAACAAGGGCATCGGGGCCTTGCATGGCACGGCGGGCAAAGGCGTCGGCCTCGTATTCGTGCTTGCGGGAAAGACGGCTGGAAAGGGGGCCAAACCAGAACCCGATGAGCCCGCCCAGCAATGCGACGAGGAGGAATACAGGGACCAGGCTTTGAACGGTTGCGGGATCAAAATAGAAAGCGCTTACAAACCAATCGGCATGGGTCAACCAGCCGAGGGTCGCAAACATGATGAAGGTGCTGACAGCGGAAAGGAGAATCATCTTGGGAATGTGGCCGAGTTTATAGTGGCCGATTTCGTGCGCGAGGACGGCCTCGATTTCGGTGGTTTCCATTTGTTCGATGAGGGTATCGAAGAGGACAATGCGGCGGAAGCGTCCGAATCCGGCAAAGAAGGCGTTGGAATGGCCGGAGCGTTTGCTGCCGTCCATGACGAGAATGGTTTGGGCTTTGAATCCGGTGCGGTCGGCAAGGGCAAAGAGGCGGGTCTTCAATTCGCCCTCTTCGAGGGGTTCAAGTTTATTAAAGAGGGGCATGATGTACATGGGGTATGCAATCACCATGAAGAGTTGAAAGACGAAAAAGACGGCGTAACCCCAGAGCCACCAGTTGGGGCCTAGGGCTTCGACCAACCAAAGGAGAAAGGCGAGGAGTGGCAGACCGATGGCGAGCCCGATGCAACTGCCTTTGATTTTGTCGGTGATCCAAAGTTTGAGGGTGCTTTTGTTGAAACCAAAGCGCGCCTCAAGGCGAAAGGTGCTCCACCAGTCAAAAGGCAAACCGGGTAATCCGAGGACCAGCATGATGCTGATAAGGACGAGTCCCTGACCCCAAACGCCAGCGCCAAGGACGCCTGCCAGGCCCTCGTAAAGCCAGGGGAGCAAGCCCACGATGACAACGATGGCAAGCAGGACCGCGTCGAAAACCTCGCTGAGCATACCGAAGCGGGTACGGGCTCTGGTATAGGCGACGGATTTTGCGTAGGTTTCGTCATCCATAAAATCGCGGAAGCTTTCAGGGATCGTCGCGGCGTTTTCATGAACATGCCTAAGGTTGATCCAGTCAAGCGCAAGGGAGACGATGGTTTTTATGAAAAGAAGCGCGAGTGCGATGATGAGAATTGGATGCATTGTCAAAAAAGAGGCGGCCTGCCTTTGCAGACAGTCCGCCCATGAAAGCTTAGCTTAAGAAAGTTGCTTGATGATTTCGATAATGGGCAGGAAGAGGGCGATCACAATAAAGCCCACAACCACCGCAAGGAAAACAATCATGACGGGTTCGATAATGGATGTGATGCCGCCCACGGCATTATCCACGTCCTCGTCGTAATTATCGGCGACGCGATTAAGCATCTCGGCAAGGGCACCGGTTTCCTCGCCCACGTCGATCATACTGGTGACCATATTGGGGAAGACTTTTTCGCGTTCCATGGGTGCGGCAAGGGTTTGGCCGTCACGTACGTGATCGTGAATGCGACTGAGGGCGTTGGCATAGTTACCGTTATTGGAAATGTCTTTGGTAATGGTAATTGCTTCCAGAATCGGCACGCCGCTGGAAAGCAGGGTTCCGAAGGTTCGGGTGATACGGGCAATATTCACCTTGCGCACGAGATTCCCGACCTTGGGGGTATTGATGGAGAGCCAATCAAAGAGACTGCGACCAAGCGCTGTTTTAAGAAAGAACTTAAAGGCAAAGAAAAGCACCACAAGCAGCACAATGGAAACCACGATGTTTTCACGGATGCCGTTACTGACATTGATGACAAATTGCGTGGGACCGGGCAGGGATGCACCCTCAAGCATATCATCGAAAATAGACTGGAACTTGGGAACCACGACCACCATGAGGAGGGCAACAATGGAAACGGCAACACCCACCACCACAATGGGATAGATCATTGCGGATTGAACCTTACCCTTGGTGCGCTGGGCCTTTTCCATAAAAGTGGCGAGTCGGGAAAGCACAACTGCGAGCACCCCACCCGCTTCACCGGCGCGGATCATGTTTACGTATAGGCGGTCAAAAACCTTTGGGAATTGCGCGAGTCCATCCGAGAAGGAATTACCGGACTTTACCTGGTCGGCAACTTGCTCGAGCACACTGCGAAAGCGCAGATTGCGCTCCTGGCGAATCATGACCTCAAGCGAGCGCAAAAGTGGAAGCCCTGCCTCGAGGAGGGTTGCCAATTGTCGGGTAAAGATCGCGAGGCCCTGGGGTTTGATGACCTTGCCAAATCCTCCGGCGCCCTTCTTGGTGACCGCCTTGGTTTTTTTGGAACTGACCTTGGACTTCTTTGCGCCTTTATCGGCAGAGCCGGCAGCGATCACTTGAGTAGGCATGAGCCCCATTGCAGTGAGCTTGGCGTTGGCGGATTCAGTCGAGTCTGATTCTACCGTTCCGGTCTTTTGTTTACCATTACTGTCAATCGCAGTGTATTTGAACTTAGGCATGATTAGCGGAGTTTAAGTATATTTAAGGACTTCCTCAATAGTGGACTTTCCATCAAAAATGGCGCGTAAACCGTCATCTCGCAAGCTTCGCATGCCCTGTTCGAGGGCTTTTTGCTTAATTGCGAGGGTGGGTGCACGTTTGTTGATCAGTTCGCGAATGGCATCGGTCACCACGACCATTTCAAAGAGGCCAACGCGTCCGCGGTAACCGGTCTTGCTGCATTCGGGGCAACCCTCACCGTAAAAGAAATCCTTATCCGCGATTTCAAGGGGATCGACGTCGAGCATTTCAACCAGTTCCTGACTGGGTTCGTAAGCGGTCTTGCAACTGGGGCAGATTCGGCGCACCAGGCGCTGAGCGAGGATCGCCTCAAGAGAGGCAGAAAGCAGGAAGGGTTCCAAGCCCATGTCAATCAAACGGGTGACCGCACCGGGCGCATCATTGGTATGCAGGGTACTGAGCACAACGTGACCGGTCAGGGAGGCCTGAACTGAAATTTGGGCGGTCTCGAGGTCGCGGATTTCCCCGACCATGATTTTGTCGGGATCCTGACGCAGGAATGCGCGCAGCGCGCGGGCGAAGTCCAAACCGACCTGATGGTTGACCGCGACCTGCATGATGCCGTCGATCTCGTACTCTACCGGATCCTCGGCGGTCAGGATTTTAGTTTCCACTTTGTTCACCTCGCGCAAGGCGCTGTAGAGGGTCGTGGTTTTACCAGAACCGGTGGGACCGGTAACAATGAAAATGCCGTTGGGTCGGTCGACGAGTTCTCGGATTTTGGCAAGAATATCATCGGACAGACTGAGCGCCTCAAGGTCGAGGTTGACCACCGACTTATCGAGCACCCGCAACACCACACTTTCTCCGAAGCGAGTGGGAAGGGTTGAAACCCGGAGATCCACCGGACGTCCGGCAATGGTCATTTTAATACGCCCGTCCTGCGGAATACGGGTCTCGGAAATATTCATATTGGAGAGCACCTTGACCCGCGAAATAACCGGGACGGCAAGGTTTCTCGGCGGGGGTGCCATTTCATAAAGCGCACCATCAATACGGTAACGAATGCGGAATTCATCTTCAAAAGGCTCGAAGTGAATATCCGATGCTTTATCCTTAATTGCCTGCTGAAGGACGAGATTTACAAAGCGAATGATTGGCGTCTGATTCGCCATATCCGCAGGATCCATTTCCTCGGCCTCGGCTTCGGTCTCGGCAAAACTTTCTCCGAGGTCGCCGAGAATGTCATCAATGGAGGAATCCTCTTCGCCGTAGGTATTTGTAAGGAGGGTGGAAACATTGCGGGGATCACCCACGACTACCGTGACGTCTTTGTTTAGGGAAAAAGTCAGGTCATCAATGATACTGGAATTAAAGGGATCGCATGCCAGCAACTGAATGGAAGTATTGTCGCAAGCGAGTGGCACCACGGCATACATACGGGCGACATTTGGGCGCATGCTGGAGGAAGCCGACTCGGGTACATTTGCGGGGACCTCTTCCAGATAATCGTAACCGAGGTATTCCGCAATGGCCTGGAGGATTGCAGGGCGCTCGATCAACCCGGCGTCAATCACGGCATTGACCAAGGACTTTCCGGTGTTCAGGTGCGATTCATTCAGCTCGTCCAATTGCTCGTCTGTAAGCAGTTTGGAACTTTTAATGATATCGTATATGGTGTCGTTGTGGTCTTCAAACATGGGGAAATTCAGGCTATAGCATTGGGTAACAATGGTCAGTCAAGCTGGGCACCGCTTTGGAGGAGACGGTTTCGCAAATCATCGGGTGCCAGTGATTTACTGAGGGCAACCTCCGCACTGATAAGCTTATCTTCGAACAGTTTCAGAAGGTAATTATCAAGGCCGACCATGCCCTTGTTGGCACCGGTTTGTATATCGGATGCAATACGGAAGGTCTTATTTTCGCGGATCAGTTGGGAAATGGCATTGGTCATGACCATAATCTCAAAGGCGGCGACGCGGCCTCCACCGTTCTTTTCACAGAGCACCTGCGAAA
>CBFHXZ010000078.1:0-5326 GCA_965659965.1 Coraliomargaritaceae bacterium | reverse complement strand
CAAGGGTGAAGTCGGTTTCTTTCAGGAAATGATGCATTATAGTTTCAGTATGGAAAGGGGTTCAAAAATTTGTTTAGCTCAATTCTGATAGGACAGCCTTTAGGATTTGCACGGAATCGCTGAGGTTGTCCGCCGTCGCAATGAGCGGGGGAAGGAGTCGTATGGTCTGGTGACCTGCCGGGACGACCAGCAGGCCCTTCTCGCGAGCGGAGGCGACCAATTCATTCATATGGTCCTTCAAGGCGACACCAACCATGAAGCCGTCACCTCTGACTTCCGCCACGATGTCAGGGTGTGTGTCCACAAGCAGGTTTAATTCTGTATGCCAATCTAAGGAAACGGTTCGCACGTGTTCCAAGAGTGCATCCTTTTCGATGGCATCGAGGACGGCATGCGCTGCGGCGCAGGCGAGGGGATTGCCGCCAAAAGTGGTGCCGTGTGAACCGGGTTGATACAGTTCGGAGCAAGATTCCGACATCCAGATTGCGCCGATAGGGAACCCGCCGCCAAGACCTTTCGCCATTCCGATGGCGTCTGGCTGGACACCGCTTTTTTCAAATGCAAAGAAGCGACCGGTGCGCCCAATACCGCACTGTACCTCATCGAGCATGAGAAGCACATTGCGTTCGCTACAAAGGGCACGCAGTTCATTGAGGAAGTGGCAATCCGCAGGGAAGACACCGCCCTCACCCTGAATCGATTCAATAAAAACCGCCGCGGTTGAGGCATCAATGGCCTTGTCGAAACTATCGATGTCATTGAGCACTCCAAAACTGAAACCGTCCAGCATGGGACGGAATCCGCCCTGGATCTTTTCCTGAGGCGTTGCCGCCATGCCGCCAAAAGTGCGTCCATGAAATGCATTGTCAGCGCACACGATGCCGTAGCATTGCCCCTCATTGCCAGCGCGTTCGCGTCCGTGCAAGCGCGCAAGCTTGATGAGGGCTTCATTGGATTCCGCGCCGCTGTTACAAAAAAGGATCCGGCCCGGGCCGGCGCGCTGGATCAAACGATCTGCGAGGCGTTTCTGACTGGGTATGCCAAACAGGTTGCTGCAATGCACGAGGTTAGCGGCTTGTTCCTGAATGGCTTTGACCCACAAGGGATGACTGTGCCCCAGGGCGTTGACCGCGATGCCACTGCTGAAATCAAGGTAGCGTTTGCCCTCGCTGTCATACAAATATACTCCGTCACCACGTGCGGCATCAAAGGGAGTGGGACCGTAATTTTTTGCAAGATGAGGATAGTGTGGCATGGCAAAAGGCTTAAGTATTTACGATTTCTGTACCCACACCCTGGTCAGTGAAGATCTCCAACAATAGGCTATGGGCTTGTTGTCCGTCAATAAAGTGAACCCGATGCACTCCGTTTCGCAATGCTTTCACCGCGCTGTCGGTTTTCGGGATCATGCCGCTGCTGATTGTTCCGTCGGCAACAAGGCCGTCCACCGCATCCGCAGTGACGGTTGAAATAATGGAATTCGGATCTTTGACGTCCCGCATCAAGCCGGGCACATCGCAAAGATAGACCAAGCGACGCGCGCGTAAGGCACCCGCGACCCGAGCGGCGGCGGCATCGGCATTGGTATTGTAAACTTGCCCCGAATCATCGCAGGCGATGGGGGAAATGACTGGAATGAATCCGTCATCAAGTGCCTTTTTGATGATTTTGGTTTTAATGGTATGGGTTTCGCCGACGTAACCAAGGTCGAGGGTCTCACCATCGAGGACCACTTCCTTTTTCTCGCAGACCAAGAGGTTGTTGCCCGGAATGCCCATAGCACGGGCATTCTTGTGTGTAAGCAATTCGCAGATGTCCTGATTCACCTCTTTGTTTAAGGTGGATTCGACTACCTTGATGGTGGCGTCATCGGTGACACGCAAACCGTGCTCAAAACGAGTTTCAACCCGGGCAGACTCAAGGGCGCGCGAGATGGCTTTACCGCCGCCATGCACAACGACCACCTTGATTCCCGCAGCGTGCAGGAAGGCGATATCAGTGGCAACCCGTGAACGCACCTCGGGATTGGCGTCATCCATAAATGCACCGCCGTATTTGACCACAAAGATTGCGCCCCTAAAACGCTGGAAGTAGGGAAGGGCCTCAAGGAGAACCGAGGCTTTAGTGGTGATGTCGAGGTGTTGCAAATCGCTCATACGGTTTTGAATTATTCGCTCTTGTTGAAGTCAACGTAGGCTTCGCTTAAATCGGCACTGAGCAGGCGGTAATGACCGGACCCGAGATTTAGATTGATAGTGATGGTAAAACGGGGCTGTGAGACGACCGCCTTCCATTCCTCTATTTTGTCATCCTGCGGAACGCCCTGAATCAAAGCAGGGCATGTGTTGTAGGCGATGTCCAGAAGCTCTGCCTTCAGGCCCACGCGGGCATAACCGGCGGCATCGGCTAGCCGGCCCCAATTGGGGTCGTTGCCGTACCAGGATGTCTTTACGAGTAGGGAATTGCCAACCGCACGGGCGACCTTTTCAGCGTCCGCATCACTAGGGCATCCTTCGACTTTGAGCTCGACCAACTTGGTTACTTTTTCGCCGTCACCGACGATTTTTTCCGCGAGCTGTGAGCAAACTTCCAGGACAGCGGTGGCGAAAGCTGCATGAACGGGACTATCGGAGTCTGCTTCAAGACTGACCCCGCTGTGACCGTTTGCCATCAAAAGCACGCTGTCGTTCGTGCTCATATCTCCGTCAACGGAGATGCAGTTGAAGCTTTGGTCACAGGCATCTTTGAGGATCGTCTTTAAAAGGGCGGCATCGGCTTCCATGTCGGTTGCGAGGAAGGCAAGCATGGTCGCCATGTTGGGTTCGATCATACCGGCACCTTTGGCGATGCCCGCAACCGTCACTTTTTTGCCGTCGATTTCAAACTGTGCAGTCGCGCATTTATTCCGGGTGTCGGAGGTAAGGATTGCATCCGCCGCTGCTTGTGAGGCCGCTTCGTTCGAGGCGAGCTTTTGGGCGGCGGTACTGATACCGGCGTCGATCCGCATCATGGGTAATTTCCGACCAATCCGGCCAGTCGAGCAAACCAGGAAGGGCGATCCGATCCCCGTCTGTAATTGCGCGAGGGTCGACATTTGTTTGGCGTCGAGCATCCCCTGTTCGCCTGTGGCGGCATTAGCGTTTCCGCTGTTAATGACAATGCCCGCAATGCGGTCCGCGCTTTTCTCAAGGATTGTTTTGCAAAGGAGAACGGGTGCCGCGCAAAGATCGTTTAGGGTGAAAACACCCGCTGCAGGGCAGGGCGCATCGGCGACAATGAGAGCGAGGTCGAGCCGTTCTTTATCTCCGGTTTCCCGAATGTCGGCACCGACGCCCGCTACCTTGAAGCCCGAGCAATCCGCGAGGCCGGTCGGCGATTCGAGCAATTCAACTGGAGGGTGGGCGCTCACCTTAAAAGAGTAGCCCCTCTGTTTGGTTGAAGCCGTATTTGAGATTCATGATCTGAACAGCCTGACCGCTTGCGCCCTTCAAAAGATTATCGATTACGGAATGGAGTATGAAGTTTCCGGTCCGCGCGTCGTAGGTCGCGGAGAGATCGGCCCGGTTGGTTCCGCTCACGTGTTTGGTGTCGGGAAAAGTACCGCTCGGCAGGAGCCCGATGAAGGGTTGCTCGGCATACGCGGTCTTCCAGGAAGTCTCGAGTGCTTCAAGTGAACCTTTGGCTTGGGCGACGATGGTGGTTGAAATGCCCCGGGTCATGGGCGCGAGGTGGGGATTGAACTGTACCACGCAATCCCCTCCGCTGAATTTTGACAACTGTTCCTCGATTTCCGAAAGGTGCCGGTGCGCGGGTGTGCCGTAGGCAACCATGCTTTCGTTCCGCTCGGCATACATGAAGGTTTCGGCGAGCTTTTTGCCAGCGCCACTCACGCCGCTGTAACTGCTGATGACGATACCCGAAGTTTCAATGAGAGCATCCTTGAGTAAGGGCACAAGGGGAAGTTGGATACTGGTTGGATAGCAACCGGGGCAGGCGATTAAATGGGCACCTTTCCAATCATCGGATGCCAGTTCCGGGAGTACGTAGGGAGCCGCGGCAAGCAGTTCGGGGGCTGGATGCGGATTGCCGTAGTAGGTCTCGTACAGGGAAGGGGAGTTTAGCCGGAAGTCTGCACTCAGATCGATGATGGTCTTACCAGCGGCATAGAGTGGCTGCGCGAAATCGCTGGCTACACCATGTGGTAGTGCGAGGAAAAATAGCTCTAGATCATCCCGCTTTGCGAGGGCTTGAGGATCGGATGCTTCAAACTGTAGGCTGCCCAGTAGGTGCCGCAGACCCGGCATGACATCCGCAACGTGTTCACCGACGAGGGTGCGCGAAGTGACAGCCGCAAGTTCAACCTGCGGATGGGTGGCCAAAATTTTGACCAGTTCGACACCGGAATAACCGGAAGCACCTATAACTGCTACATTCATGAATGTCGGAATAATGGAGCGGTGATCTTAAAATGGAAAACAAAAAACCCTCCGTTGGCACTTAATGATACGGCCATGGAGGGTTTGCAAAGTTGCGTCCTTGAACCGCAGCGTGATTAACGCTTAGAGAATTGGAAATTTTTGCGAGCGCCCGGTTGGCCGGACTTCTTGCGCTCACGACCGCGGGGGTCGCGCTTCATGTGGCCTTCTTGCTTGAGAGGAACGCGTAGGGTCTCGTTCATATTTTCAAGCGCACGGGCGATGCCGAGGCGAACCGCGCCAGCTTGACCATTAAGGCCGCCACCTTGTGCACGTACTACGATGTCGACCTCATCTGTCATATCAACGGTGGTCAATGGCGATAAGGCGGCACGTGTGAAATCCTCGGCCTTGAAATAATCAGCGGGGGCTTTGCCATTCACGGTGATCTTGCCAGATCCGCTCGTAAGGCGTACGCGGGCAGTGGCGGTCTTGCGACGACCGACGCTGACGAAAGTGTTTTCTGCGGTATTACTCATAGATTGATAAAGCGGATTAAACGAGGGGCTTGGGCTGTTGAGCCTGATAGGGGTGCTCGGGGCCGGTGTGTATCTTGAGCTTTTTGATCATTTGGCGACCAAGCTTGTTGCGGGGAAGCATTCCCTTGACTGCGTGCTCGATGATGAATTCAGGTTTGTTCTCACGCATGGTTTCCATGCTGACGTGCTTGTCGCCGCCCATCCAGCCGGAGTAGAACATATAGGTCTTGTCGGTGTTCTTTTTACCGCTCACTTGTATTTTCTCAGCATTGACGACCTCGACGAAGTCACCGGTATCCGCATGCGGAGTGTTGGTCGGTTTGTGGCGGCCACGAAGCTCATTGGCGATTTTATCAGATATGCGGCCAATCG
>CBFHXZ010000077.1:0-5580 GCA_965659965.1 Coraliomargaritaceae bacterium | reverse complement strand
AATTCCGACGAGAGCGCTACGGACGGCATGCCCTTTCCTTCCTCTGCGAGGGCATAGACCTTCGCATCGCGGCGTTTCTCAATCGCTTCCAGAATCCGTTGCCCCTCGCTTTTCACCGTTCCGTCTTTCAACTCGACCACTTCAAAATTCCCCTGCCGCTTAAGCCGCTTTTCGTAGTCTGCGCACAGCTCCGCCAAAGCGCGTTGCTTCATTTTACCGACGACGATTAGGGTGTAGCGGAACATGCCCCCAAATTACGGCGCGTTCGCCGCAACAGCGCAAGCCCCCACTCATCCCCTCGCAGGCAATACGGTTTTTTAATTCGCCGTTCAAAAATGATAGGTGCGCATTCCATCGGCATCGCTTAACTTAAACTACGCAAACTTTCGACACGCCCTTTCTATGCAAGTACTCGCCCCTCTCAGTCTCTGCGCTCTTCTCGCCCTCGCAACCGCTCCCACAAACCCCGCCCAAGCCGCCAATGCACCCGTCGCCTCCATCGAGAACAAAGGCATCGACGACTTCGACCGACCCTTCCTCGCCTTCTCCTCAGAGAGCGGGGAAAGTTACGAAGTCCAAAGCTCCGAAGACCTCGCATCCTGGGAAAGCCGCAGCACCCTCAGCGGATCCGGTTCGACCCTTGCCTACACCGACCCCGATCCCCTAATCGATACCCGCTTCTTCCGCGTCGAATCCATCCAAACCACCGCGAGCAACCTTACCACCGGCGACGTCCTCACCGTGACCCAAAGCTGGTCAGAAGCAACCAACTACGACCGCAACGCCACCGTCACCGTTCCCGACGGACCCGGCCCACATCCAGTCCTCATCGCCTTCCACGGCAGCGGCGGCAATTCCGGCTACGCCAACAGCTACGGCTACCTCAACCAAATGATCCGCGTCGGTCCACAGGGCTACAACAATAAGTGGAATATTAAAAACGAGCAAATCCTCGCCCCTGACGTCGACTTCGTCCGCGAACTCATCCTTCAACTCCGAAGCTACGACAACGTTGACGCCGGACGCATCATCCTCATCGGCAGTTCCAATGGAGCCGCCCTCGTCAACCGACTCCTCATCGAACTCAACGGCGCCCTCTTTAAGGAAGCCATTACCCTCGCCGGACAAATGAACGCCAGCCAGTTTCACGACGGCGCCTTTTGGCATGACCCCAGCGGCGGTAACGCCTACGACACCATTGCCAAGCCCGCCCCCGGGCGCCGCATCCTCAGCGTCGTCGGCACCGAAGACACCGTCGTCCCCTACGGCGGCGGCCCGGGCGTAGTCGGTTACAATTTCCTTTCGGCCAGCGAGAGCCATTACCACTGGGCGCGCCAAATGGGCTACGGCGGCCTGCAAATCTCCGAGGCCAACGGCGTCCTCACCGACACCGACGTCTATCAATACAATTACCTCAACGGCGACGTCGTCATGTATAAACTCGTCGGCGGCAATCACGGCCTCCAACCCTTCTCCGCTTACTCCGACGGCCGCCTCCGCAGAATCATCAAAAACTTCCTCGGACACCCCTAGCACAGCTGGACAAAACTCCAAAACAAAGAACTTTCAACTTTGAACGCCCAAGGTTCAACCTTCGATGTTCAACGTTGTTGAGTGCCTGACCTCTAACCTCCAAAGTTGGGTGTTCAGCGTTCAGAGTTCGATGTTCCCTATCAGCGTCCATCCGCGTATATCAGCGGTTTCCGGCTATGCCGGACTCGGGTTCCAGGGCCAGCAGAGCTGGCAACCACTCATCTGCGCTCATCAACGCATATCTGTGCCGTCTCCGCTCGGTGTCCTAAGTGTCTCGGTGGTGAATAAGCGACAGGAGTGTCGCTTCCACGAGCGGGCCATTCCTTATTCGTGGTTAAATCAGTGACCACGCTACGCAGTTCCATCACCGGTTTGCGGTTACGCTGCTTTTTCTTTTTTGGAACGAGCGGTCTTTTTGTAGTGCAGCTTGGGTTTCCCCTCTCCTGCGACGACTGCAGCGTTGATGACGACTTTGTTGAGTTTGTCTTCGTGGGGAATCTGATACATGACGTCGAGCATGAGGCCTTCCATGATGGCACGGAGGGCGCGGGCGCCGGTCTTCAATTCAATGGCTTTTTCAGCGATGGCGCGAATGGCGTCTTTCGAGAATTCCAGTTTCACGCCGTCCATGGCAAAGAGTTTGCGGTATTGTTTGAGGAGGGCGTTTTGGGTATCGAGAAGGATGTGTTCGAGGTCGGAAACGGAGAGTTCGTCGAGCACGGCGACCATGGGGAGGCGTCCGATGAATTCCGGGATCATTCCGAATTGCACGAGATCCTCGGGTTGGGTCTCGATGAGAAGTTCGTGCATGGGAACTTCGCTGCTCCGGCGGTTGTGGAGGGTGTCAAAGCCCATCGCTTTAGAACCGAGGCGTTTCTGGACGATTTTATCGAGGTCGACGAATGCGCCGCCGCAAATGAAGAGGATATTGGCGGTGTTGACCTGGATGTATTCCTGATTGGGGTGTTTGCGTCCGCCTTGGGGCGGGACGTTACAGGTGGTGCCCTCAATGATTTTGAGGAGGGCTTGCTGAACGCCCTCACCGGAGACATCGCGGGTGATGGAAACGTTGTCGGTCTTGCGTCCGATTTTGTCGATTTCGTCGACGTAGATGATGCCGCACTCGGCGCGGGGGATGTCGTAATTAGCGGCCTGCACGAGTCGCAGGACGACGTTCTCGACGTCGTCGCCCACGTAACCCGCCTCGGTCAGGGTGGTGGCATCGACGATAGTAAAGGGCACGCCAAGCGTTTGAGCAAGGGTGCGGGCGAGAAGGGTCTTGCCCGAACCTGTGGGGCCGAGGAGAAGGATGTTGCTCTTTTCCACTTCCACGTCCGCGAGATCTTTATCGGGGACTTTGAATTTACCGTCGGCATTGATTCGCGATTCGGACTGCAGGCGTTTGTAATGATTGTAAACGGCAACCGCGAGGGCGCGTTTGGCGTAGTCTTGACTGATGACGTGCTCGTCGAGGAAGGCTTTGAGGTCGGCGGGTTTGTGGAGCTCGAATGGAGCGGAGGCGGTTTGTTGCGCAACAGCTTCTTTTTCCGGAGCGGGTTTTTCGTCGCCTATTTCGCGGTCGATAATGGACTTACAAACGGTAATACAAGCATCACATATGTATACATCCGAAGGTCCCGCGATCATTTTGCGGGTTTCGTTTTGTGACTTGCCGCAAAAGGAGCAGAAGGTCATGCGGGTTGCTTTGGCCATAAAAGTAAGCGCCGGGCTGGATTAGGCGGAGGGCTTGTTTTCGATAACTTTATCGACCAAACCATACGCGAGGGCGTCCTCAGCGGAGAGGTAAAAATCGCGATCGGAGTCGGCTTCGATTTCTGCGACGGTTTTTTTGGTGTGCTGTGCGATCAAAGCGTTCATGCGTTCGCGCCAGCGAAGAATTTCACGGGCTGCAATGGAAATATCCGAGGTTTGCCCCGTGGCACCACCGGAGGGTTGGTGCATGAGGATGCGACTGTTGGGCAAGGCGTAGCGTTTACCCGGGGTGCCGGCGGCGAGGAGGAGGGTTGCCATGCTGGCAGCCTGACCGACGCAATAGGTGACGATCTCGCATTCGAGGAAATTCATGGTGTCGTAGATCGCCATGCCGTCGGTTACGCTGCCGCCCGGGGAATTAATGTAGAGGCTGATGTCCTTCTTGGGATCTTCCATTTGGAGGAAGAGCATTTGGGCGATCACGGCATTCGCGACGAAATCGTTGATGGGAGTACCGATGAAGATGATGCGGTCACGGAGGAGGCGACTGTAGATATCCCAAGCGCGCTCGGTGCGGCCTTCGCGTTCATATACGGTGGGTAGTGGTACGTAACTCATGCTCAATAGATGGGTGAAAACATTGATTTTAGCAAACGCAAAGGGGGAATTGCAAGGGATCTTGCGTCTGAGTGGCTAGGCTTCACTCTCAGCGGGTGCCTCAACAGTTTCGCGTTCGGCGCTCTCGAGGAGCTTGTCCATGGTCTTACCCATGAGGATGTCCAGGCGCATACGGTTGATGCGGCTTTGGTCTTTCTGGATGTCCTTAACGAGTTTTTCGGGTTTTTGCCCGGACTGCATGGCTTCCTGCATGATGAGGCGACTGAAATCCTCGTTCTCCGCCTTGATTTTTTCCTTTTCGGCGATTTTACCGAGGATGATGCGGGATTTCATGCGATCGATGGCAGCCTTGCTGGCACCCGCGTGTAGCTCTTCTTTATTTTTCTCGAAGTCGGCCTCGCTGGCACCCTGTTGCATATTGCGTTGCATGAAGTCGCGAAGGAGGGCTTCGGTCTCGTTTTCGACTCCGCTTTGGGGGAGTTCCAAGTCAACCGCCTGCAGGAGCTGGTCGGTGATTTGCTGGCGCTCTGCCTGAAAGTTTTGTTGTTGTTTCTGGTTTTTGATGTTCTCGGCGATTTGTTCGCGGAGTTCGGCTTCGTCTTTCACCTTGAGAGCTTCGAAGAAGGCGGCGTCCATTTCCGGCATGACCTTTTCGCGGACTTCCTCGACCTTGATGGCGTATTCTACAGATTTGCCCGCGAGCTCGGCGGGTTCAAAATCCTCGGGGAAATCCATAGTGACGGATTTCTCATCGCCCGCCTTCATACCGACGACCCCGTCGACGATCGCGCGGACGCCCGGGGCGTTCTCTGCACCGGCCTCTTCCCAAGTGGTCTTTTGTGTGCCGTACATGGCGGGCAATTCGGGGAAGGTTTCGGTGAGGGCTTTGCCGTCGAGGCTACCCTCGTAACCGCAGCGCACGTAGTCACCCACAGCGGCGGCTTTTTCGACCGCCTTGAATTCCGCGCGTTGGCTGAGGACTTGGTCGAGCATGGCATCGACCTCGGAATCACCTGCTTCGACGGGTGCGCTGGAAACCTTCAAGCCTTCGTAGTTGGGCAATTCAAAGGCGGGAATAATATCGATGGTGAATTGAATGACGGCGTCGCGGCCGGCGGCGATATCGCCCTCGTTCAAATCAACAATTCCGTAAACTTCACAATCGGCGGTCTGCACCCCACCCTCGTGGGCTTTTGAAACGACGCGGTTGGCGAGTTCCTTGCTGAGGTCCTTGGCGTAGCGGGTGCGCACCATGGGCTCAGGGGCTTTGCCCGGACGAAAGCCCGGGATTTTTGCCTGACGCTGGAAATCTTTGACGAGCTGGGCCTCCAGTTCGGTGATTTCCTCTCCAGAAAAATGCACGGAGATGGTCTTGCGGGTCGAATTGATGTCGGTTGATTCAGTTTTCACGGTATAAAGAGGCGCTAGGGCGCGTTGAATAGGCTTGATAAGAAAAGCCGCGTAGCAAAAGGAAAAGCAAATTTGTGGTCAATCCCTATATTCCGCGGTCAGTTGGGTCTTTAGCGGAAACGGATGGTGTCCGGTTCGGCGCGTTCGATGAGTTCAGCCCAGGGTTCGAGGGCGTCAAGGGTCTGGGGGACGGCCTTAATGCTGGTATTGAGGACTCCGAGGACGACGATGCCATGTTTGCGGTTAAAGTTGCGGAGACGTAAACCGAGGGTGTCGAGGAGCGGGGATAATTCCGCAACGTCGATT
>CBFHXZ010000076.1:0-5611 GCA_965659965.1 Coraliomargaritaceae bacterium | reverse complement strand
AGAGGACGCCGTGGTCGGTAATAGAAAGGGCTTTCATGCCCATTTCCGCGGCGCGGGAACAGAGTCGGTCTACCCGCGAACATCCATCCAAAAGGCTATAGTCGGTATGGACGTGAAGGTGGACGAATTCGCGGTCTTTATCTGGCATCTGTCCCTAATTTGGAGCTTGGCGGGCGGGAGGCAAGGTCAAGCTGCAGACAGGGCAAAAATTAACGTTTTTTGAGCCATTCCGTGTCTTTGAAACGGGCGTTCTCATGTGCAATGAGCTCGTTATTAAAGATGGGTCGCAGGTCTTCGGGTTTGTCAATGGGGAGCTGCCAGATTTGGCTCATACGGGTGAGGAAGTCTCCTTGGAAGCGGGGGTAGTCAAAGGCGTCGGGAAGGCTCTCGCGAAGGATGGAGCCTTGTATGAGGAGTGCGTCGCGGGTGCGCTTGAGAGCGGCTCCGGCGATTTTAGCACCGTGGAGGCTAAGGACGTCATTGGCGCTGGCTTCGAGAAAGCACTGGCTGGGTGAGGATTCAGGGGGAGTGGTTGAATCGCAGGTTCGGGGACAGGGTGCAAGATGGCAGGGAATTCCGGCTTGTTGCAGGATTTCCATGATGCTCTGGTGGAGTTCGAGGTACAATTGTGTTGGCGGGTTGTTGCCTACGGTGAGGGTGCGGGAGAGAAGGATGCTGTAAGTCCAGTCGTTGCGGTGATCCACGATACCGCCTCCGGTAATGCGCCGGCAGAGTTGCAGGTTATCGGGAAAGAGATTTTTTGCGGCTTCCCATTTTTGGGTGTATCCGAAGGTAATGGCGGGCTCGGTCCAGCCGTAATGACGAAAGAGGGCGGTTTCCGGTGGGATGCTGGAGAGGAGGGCGGCATCGATTGCCATGTTCTGGGCAGCGTCACCAAAGGCGTTGGGCAGGGCGATGAACATACCGGTCTTTATGCCCGAAGGGGTTCAATGAAGGTGAGTTCTTCGAGTTGCGCCTGAAAGTCAATGGGCTGTGTCTTGAGCTTACTGACGATGGGGTTGAGGTTGAATGCGAGCTTACGGGGGCGATTTTGATGGGAGGGATCTTCGGCGATTTGGGTTGCGATGAGGGCGTCCGTGGGAAGGTCAAGGTGTTTGAGAATACGCTGTGCCATTTCAAAGCGGCTGAGGACTTCTGAACCGGCCCAATGGAAGAGGCCGTGGATGTCGCGGCGTTCGGAAAGTTCGAGCATGACTTCGGCAACGTTGCCGGCGGAGCAGGGTTGGCGCATTTCGTCGGTAAAGAGCTTGGGTTGTTGCCCGCTTTTGATCGCGGTGAGGAGTTTTTCATGGACGCTTCTTGAACGGGAGGGACTGTTGCCCATGAGGATTGGGATGCGAAGGACGACGGGGTCTTCTTTGTTGTGCGCGAGCACCTCGCGTTCGGCCATGAGTTTGGTTTGCCCGTAGAGGTTGGTAGGGGTAGGCATGTCGGTGGAGCGGTATGGGTCGTCGCTCTGGCCATCGAAGACCATGTCGGTGGAGATATGGATGAATCGGGCTCCAAGGTGGGTGCTGAGTTGGGCGAGGTGGCGGGGGAGGTCGATGTTGATCCTGCGGGCGATTTCGGGTTGGGCTTCGACAGCATCAGGGTTTGAGAGGGCGGCGCAGTTTACGATGACGTCGGGCCAAAGTTGAAGGATGTGATCGGTAAGGGTTTCTGGTTGGGCGGCATCGTGGCGTGGGTTTTCAGCGATTCCGGGAATGGAACAGGGCTGGGAATGACTGAGGGCGGTGAGGGTATGCCCGCGACGCAGTACGGCTTGAGCGTAGGCATTTCCGAGGAGGCCAGTGGCACCGGTAAGGAGAATTTTCATACGAATAAATCTTGGTTTTTGTTGCAATGAAACAGGAAGGTCGCAGATTGGGAAACATTTAATGAAGTACGCTGATTTAGCGAATACCGGAGTTTTAGCACAGCCGGTCTATGAACCCGGAAAGCCCATCGCACAGGTGGCGCAGGAGTTTGGGCTGGAGCCGGAACAGATTGCCAAGCTGGCATCGAATGAAAATCCGCACGGTCCCTCGCCGCTAGCGTTGAAGGCGGGTCGTGCCGCTTTGGAAATGGCGCATATCTATCCCGACGGTGCGGGGCATATGTTGCGCGAGGCGATTGCTTTGGAGCGTGGAATTGATCCGGAGGCGGTTATTCCGGGTAATGGCTCGAATGAGATTATCGAACTTTTGGGGCATGCCTTTCTGCGGCCGGGGGTCGAGGTGGTGATGGGGGCGCAGGCATTTATAGTTTATAAATTAGTGACGCGTCTTTTTGGGGCAACTGCGGTGGAGGTACCGATGAAGCATTTTGCGCACGACTTAAGGGCAATGCGGGAAGCGGTGACAGAGCGGACGCGTCTCTTGTTTGTAGCGAGCCCGAATAACCCGACGGGTGCGGCGAATGAAGCGGAGGCGTTGCTGGCTTTGGCGGATGATTTGCCGGAGCATGTGATTTTTTGCCTGGATGAGGCTTACGCCGAGTATCTGGATAAGGCGCCGGATATGCGCGCTGCCTTTTTGAGCGGGCGTAAGGTTTTTTGCCTGCGGACTTTCTCAAAGATTTATGGCTTGGGGGGTCTGCGGGTCGGGTATGGTTACGGTGACCGGGAATTGGTGGAATTACTGCAACGGGTGCGGCAACCGTTTAATGTGAATGCGGTGGCTCAGGCAGCGGCAGTGGCCGCACTTGGGGATGCGGATTTTTATACGATGTGTCGTCGCGAGAATTCGGAGGGTCGGGCATGTTTGGTTTCCGGATTGAATGCCATGGGGTATGAGACTTTTGGCGGGGCTGCAAATTTTGTGCTGACGCGGGTAGGGGACGGATCCGCATGTTTCCGCGCCCTTCAGGCGCAGGGAATTATCGTGCGGCCTTTGTCGGTCTATGGGATGCCAGAATATGTACGGATAACCATTGGTACACGGGAGGAAAACCAACGCTTGCTTACAGCGATGCAGGCTTTGTTGGGAGGTGAATTAAAGCCGGCGTAATGTCGATTATTTGGCTATGTTCTTACCTGTAGTTAGTCTTTTGGTTCTGCTTTTACTGTATGCCCTTTTTGTGATGGGCGAGACGAGTCTCATATCGGTTCGTTATGGGAAATTGGCGCGTACGGAATTGGAAGAATTGAGAAAACGGAGATGGATAGAGCGTGTTATAAGTGAGGGGGATCGAGCAGGGACAGCTTTGCGTTTTGGTAAAACTCTTTGTCTTTTTGTCCTTGGAATGCAGACATGTTATTTGGCTTTGGTTCTTTGCGTGCCGGAAGGAGGGATAAGCTGGGTTGCGGTGTTATTGTTGGGATTGCTGGTATTCGTGTTATTTTATGGAGTGGGTAATTGGTTGCCTCAGGCACTGGCGCTTCGTAGTCCGGTATGGGCCTTGCGCTTGTCTGCCCCAATGCTGGGGTTCCTAAAACTCCTTTTGCTCCCCGTTCGGGTTGTTCCAGTGAAGAAATTTATGTTCAAACGGATGGGGGTTGATGAAGTTGCGCCTGAACCGCTGGATATGGCGGTGCAGTTGCGAGCCTTGGGCTTTGATAATACGATGCTATCACCAGTGGTACGCTCGATTGTGAGCCGTTCGATTCAAATGCAGGACTTAGTGGTGCACGATGTCCTGCTGCCGAGAAATGAAGTGGTGATTTATGACTTGAATGAGGAGTTGGCGACGAATCTGAGACGTATGAAAGGTGCAGGACATACGCGTTACCCGCTGTGTCGAGGTGATTTGGATGACTGTCTAGGTATCATCCACATTAAGGATATTTTCCGCAGTGAGAATGGAGAGTTGTCGATGAACCCCGATGTTTTGATGCGCCCGACTGGTAACTTTTTGTTGGAAACGCCTTTGGAGGAAGCTCTGCAGCGTATGTTGCGAACCAAATTCCATATGGGTCTGGTTTACGACAGTTTCGGTGGTGCACTGGGTGTCGTTACGCTTGAGCGAATTCTGGAGGAATTGGTTGGAGATATACAGGACGAATTTGATAGCGAGGAGGACCGGATTGAAGCATTGGGTGAAACTGGTTATTATCAGATATCTGGACTGGCGCCGATGCATGATGTGGAGACGCGCCTGGGGCTTGAAATTGGCAATGACGAGGTGTCGACCTTTGGTGGTTGCATAACCGGCGAGTTGGGAAGAATCCCCAAAGCGGGAGAGCAACTTTCAGTACACGGCTTACAGATAGAAATCGTGCGCGTTGATGAGCGGCGGATTCTCACCACGCGGGTGCGGGTGATAGAAGTGCCAAGTGACTAGGATTCCTCTGATTGGAAACGTGCCAGAATTTCGGCATTTTCGCGAAGCAAGGCGCTCAAATCAATGAGAAGACTCTCCCGGTTGGGGGTAAAGATAAACCGGTCGCTACCAAGTTTGCGGTAAGCCTGGAGTATGATCTCAGGTTGAGGACGGCGCATTTGAAGGAATCGTTTGAGCAGTTCATTCAGGTTTTCAGCGTAACCGAGTTGGAGTTCGAGATTTATTAGCTCAGCTAAAACAAGTTGGTTGTTGGGGGTTAGGTTGTAGGCTTTGAGCAACACCCTTCGCGCTTGGGGGAGTGCGTCGATTTTGATAAGACGGTTCGCGACCGCAAAGTATTGCTGGGGTCCGATGTTTTCGCCGTTTAGAAATTCATTCAGGTAGATGTCACCAAAATCCGGGCGATTGATGCCGTATGAGGCGACTGCGCGCAAACTGTTGAAAATATCGCGACGCTTTTTCAGCCATTCGGGACGTTCTTTATCGAGTTCCTCAGAGAAGGAGAGCGCGCCGTCGTAGTCTTTTTCGACGAGGTGGGACTCGATCATAAGTAGCGCAAAGGCATCAATAGCGAACTCGCTCTCAAGGGCTTCTTCGTAGCAGTGGCGTGCAAGGTCTATATTGCCAGTGTCGGCAGCAAAATTGGCAATCGACTGAAGGGCACTGGCATCATCGCTAAATTGTTTGAGAATCCGTCGTATTTCTCGCTCCTCCCGTTCGCTGTCGCCTGATTTGTTGTAGATGTACAGCAACTCGAGGCGCGGTGCGGGACTTAGCGGATTAGCGAGGTTGCGCATAATCGCGTATTTGCGGGCCTCTTCAATCTCATCGAGTTCCCGATGGTAACGGCTTAGTTGCATCAGAAGGCTCTCGTTGTTTTTGAAAGTTTTAATATTGAGCTCCAGCTTACTGACTGCGGTTTCTTTTTGTCCGCGATTCCAATTTATTTGAGCTGCCAAAAGTACACCTTCAATGGATACGTTTAGCTCGTAGATACTGATGTAATCGTCGGCGCGGTCGTAATTGCCCCGCAAAAAGTTTGCTTGGGCAGCACCAAAAGCGAGTACCCGGTTACGGTCATTGATTTCAGTTTCTTCAGGCAGGTAAGTGTCAGCGATCTTTTGAATTTTAGCATCCATTTGATGCCGCAGGAGAAGACGCAGGGTTGCTTTTAAATATTCCAGATCGTCTATACCGCCATATTCAAGACCTTGGCAGAGAAGCCCAGTGGAAATGTCGGAACGTTTCAGGAGTTGGTCGTAAAAATTAGCTAAGAGTATGCGACCCTCGAGATTTCCAGGTGCACGAGTGACACCCAAGCGTAATAGTG
>CBFHXZ010000075.1:0-5686 GCA_965659965.1 Coraliomargaritaceae bacterium | reverse complement strand
GTATTCAAAGATGGAATGTTCGCCGCTCAATTCATTGAGCCTGGCCGTTTCCTCAAGAGCGCGGTGGTCCATCCAAACGATGACATTCCGGGCGTCCTCCCCTTCAGGATCAACGGTGACCGGAGCACCCGAGGCATCCAGAACCACCAGCGAGCAGGTTGCGTCAAATCCAATACCTTCAACGGCTTGAGGGTCGATCCTGGAAGTTTTCAAGACGGCTTTGGAACAACGGCAAATCGCTGCCCAAATATCGTCGGACGATTGCTCCACGAAATCTGCCTGGGGTCGCCACATCTCTATGGGCTCGGCGTGATGCGCGAGTAAACGCCCCTCAACTTCAAATAATCCAACCCGGGCACTGCCAGTACCCACATCAATTCCAAAAAAGTATTTCATTTTGGAAGCATGAAATCAGGTGGTGAACCAGGCAAGCCCCCAAGGACTTGCCTCGTTCAGAAAGCTACGGGCTATTGTGGTGCAACAATCATGAAGCCCCGGGCACCCGTGGTATCGATCGTTGCTTCTTTGATGGTCTTGTGTCCCTGAGTCGCGCCATTACTGGTAGTCACTCCGGTTGTGGTGAAACTATTCGAATCAAGGGTGGTGCTGGTTTCAGCCGCCACGCTTACATCGGTACGACCCGTAACCAAGGGATAGGTGATCTTCAGTTGACCGGAAACCACACTGCTGGTTACCGGGGCAATGTCGCTCACTAGCGGGTTTGTGCCAAAAGCATATTCCAATTCGTTCATGATACCGTCGTTGTCCGGATCCTGACCATCCAGGAGGTCGGAAGCCGCTCGCCCGGGCGTAGCATACTGTGCGCGCCAGTCGGCTTGGGTATTTGGATAGGTAGCCGGCGCATCCGATGCGGCCTCGCTCCATCCGTCTCCGCTGTAAGTGGCGTTGCTATCATTCAAGAGCGCCGAGAGTTCTGCCATAAGGTCAGTATAATCTTCTCCCCCAGGAAAGACCGCCAAATTCACGGTTTCACCGGGGTCAGTGACGTAGTCGTAGAGCTCGATTAGGCTGGGCTCGGTCACACCGGTATCAATGGTGTGAATGTTCAACTGACTCGAACTTTCACTGCCGTTGAAAATAGGGAAATTACTGGCGGTGGTTTTCCACCACTCGGTGTAGCGGTAACGGTCGGTACGAATACTGTAACCTATACCCCAGCCTGAACCTGCCGCACTCAAAGCAGTATCGCCCGTCTTGTTCGCAGAGATGAAGCGTTGATATTGACTGTAGGCAGCCTCTTTCCACGGCTGATAGGGATCTTCAAGCAGGGGCAGGAAGCTTGTGCCCTCCAGACTGTGCGAACTGGTTGTTGAAACGGGAAGCGAGCAAAGATCGAGGAGCGTGGGATAAATATCGACCAGTTCGACCGGCGCGGTAGATTTTGTTCCTGCAGTACCAAGATTGCTCATGTCCGGCGAGCTGATCATCAGGGGTACGCGGGTGGAGATTTCAAAATTATTGTGTTTTGCCATGAAGCCGCCGTGGTCGCCAAGGTGGAATCCATGGTCGCCCCAAATGACAATGATGGTGCTATCAGCGATGGAGTCGCTTGTGTTGGAATCGCCGTTTGGATCCTCCAGCGCATCCAGTAATTTACCCAGTTGAGCATCAATGAAGGAAACACAGGCAAGATAACCGTGAATCAAATGCCGCAATTCAGCTTGAGTCGGTGCGGGCTCGTTGTGGTCCGAGGAATCCAAACCTGTGGAGCCCCAGGTGCCGGTTAATTCTGGCACAAAGGATTGTCCGGATCCGGTGCCGTAGTCAAACGGCTCACCACCGAAGGGCGCGGTGAAGCGATTTGTACCCGCAGGCATGGTTCGGGTACCGTCGTAACCGGTCAAATCAATAGTACTGGGATCATACATATCCCAATAGGTTTTTGGACAGTTAAAGGGCAGGTGTGGCTTCTGGAAACCCACCGCGAGAAAGAAAGGGGTATTATTGCTTTGATAAGCGGCAGCAAGCGAAGCAAGCTTGGTAACGGCAGCATCCGCGTTGGCGCCGTCCTTGTAGTCCGAGTCGGTTATCGGAGAGCCATTGCGTTTGTATTCCCCAACATCTGTAGCTGAGATTTTTCCATTGCCCGCGTTTTCTTGGGCAGCTTTGTCGTAGGTTCCATAAACGGAGCTGTTGGTACCGTCTTCGTAATAGGTTTCAACGGAACTGCCGGGATTCTGCCAACCATCGTTCCAGGAAGTCACGCCCCAGTTTGCTACGCTGTTGTCCTGCTTCACATCGGTCATGCCGTGGTAAACTTTACCGATGCCATGAACGGTGTAGCCATTCGCGCCGAATTGTTGCGGCAGGGTGACTACATTGGGAACGGTGTTGCGGAAAGTAGTGCCCAGATTCCAGCACTTGGTGGTGTCGGGGCGCAGACCGGTCAACATGGAGGCGCGCGAGGCGTTACAAATCGCCTGCTGACAATGCGCATTGAGGAAGGTCACGCTGGAGGCAGCTAAGCGGTCGAAGTTCGGCGTGATCGGGCGAAGAGGATCATCTTCACCGTAATGGTTGAGCAAGGGGCGCAGGTCGTCGATCGGAATAAAGAGGACGTTGTAATTACCGGTGCCGTGCACGCGGGTGCGTCCGGTGAGGGCGGCACCCTCGAGAATACTAATGGTGACGGTCTCGTTTTCTATATTTATGCCGTCAGTCATTCCAACCACCACGGTGTAGGAGGGCTTAGTTGCATAAACGGGTGGACTGTTGAAGGTGAGTACGCCACCACTGGAAATGCTGAAGGAGGCGGCGTCGGTTCCGGACAGGCTGTAAGTGGTGTTGCCGTCTGCGAAGGTGCTCGGCGTGTAGGTGCCAACAGATGTGCGGGTCTCAAGGACCTCGCTAGTGGAGCTGGTTCCCACAGCTGCAACCACCGCCTGCGCGGAAAACTCCTTAACCCCGATGTTGACGCCCTGTGATAGATTCGAACCGCGCACAGCGTCCAAACGAAAACCGATCCAAGTAATCCCAGTAAAAGTGGGGGTGGATGCAGTGCCTACGGTACCCGCACTGACGCCCGGGTTATTAGTTGTTGGCGTGAAACTTGAGTAGCTCAGGTTGCGGGCTTCGTATGAGAAGGCTGCACCTGAAACAACATTTTCCGGGCCGGAAATATGGTAGCCCGAACCATCTTTGATCACGATACGAATGGTAGCCGAAGAAGTGGCATTGTTGGCATTCATTGAACCGAAGACACCACTGATGGTGTCGTTGCTGGCATCCATTTGAATGGAGCCTGAGCTGAGCGTGAGGAAATCCGCTTGCTTAAAGAGATACAGACCCGAGCAGATCTCACCCGTGGTTCCCTGATTACTATTCCAGCGCAATCGCAGACCACTACCGGAGACACTGTTAGCACCCCAGGCACTGGCAACTTCTTCTTCAAAGCCACCATAGACAGGCTGACCCGTGTAGCCCGAACTACTCGCTGAGTTCAAAGTCTCAGAGGACTCACTGAAGGTGGTATCAGTGCTCAGCACAACATTGCTGGTAATGTCAGCCGCGTTGAAATTGATAACCTGAGCACCGTACAAGGTCGAAAACAGGCTAATCGCCGCAGTAGGGAGAATGGAGTAAACAATTTTTTTATGCATAACGTAGAACAAGAAAAACGATTATAGAATCGCATATCCCGCGAGTTTCATCAATCCCACTTAATGAATCAAAAAAGTGGAAAAATGATACCGGGTTGATCCCGCTATTGCCGGTCCTTTCAGCCCTACGACTGAGCGTCCTTCATGAAGCGCTCAAAGGCCGCACGCATCGCCTGAATCTCAGCCTTGTAGGCAGGGTTCTCAATCTCATTATGCCACTCATTTGGGTCACTGCGATGGTCGTAGAATTCCTCTTCCCCATTGCGGCAACGGATGTAGCGGAAGTGCTCGGAACGCAGACTGTAATGCTGGTCTTCCGGGCGGGCGGGTTGATCGACCTGAAGGGGAGCTTTTGAACCCGAAGCGGCCACGGAAATATAGGGACCCTCCCACTCATTTGCGGCGGGATCCTCAAGCAGGGAGCGCAAGCTGAAACCGTCCAGGGCATAGGCGGCATCCATGCCGGCGTAATCGATACAAGTTGGGTAAAGGTCCAACAGCGCGACGGGGCGCGCACATTCGACTCCCTCTGCGACTCCCGGGCCGGCAACAACGAGCGGAATGCGGACACTTTCCTCCCAGGGCGTGAACTTGAAGAGGTATTCCTTTTCGCCCATGTGATAACCGTGGTCACTGGTAAAGATAATCAAAGTGTTGGCGGCATCGTCCCGTGCTTCAATTGCCTCGAGCACCTTACCAACCTGATCATCCACAAAAGCCACACAGGCGAGGTAGGCCTGCGTCCATTTACGCAATTGCTCGTCCCCGCCGTTTTTCATGATCTTCTGGTATTTATGCCAGCCCCAGGGCTCGGAGAGGTCCTGCTGCTTGGTTAAAATCTTAGCACAATCGTCCGCGTCATTCTCAAGAATGGGGGTGAGCTCAACCGTTTCGAGCGGGAAGAGGTCGAAGTATTTTTGCGGGGCATACCAGGGAGAATGCGGGCGGGAAAAACCAACCGTCAGGAGAAAGGGTGCGGAGTGGTCCTGTTGGAGGAACGCAACTGCCTCGCGAGCGTGAACCTCGTCGGGCATGGGGTCGCGGTTGTGCCCCTCTCGGAATTGCCATGGACGACCGCTGTAAAACATCGACCAACCGAAATCGGGACCATACTCACTTAAATCCTGAATGGGGCCAAAGCCATCGCCCCACCCTCCATTCTGGCGGTGCGACTCAGGCCACCAGGGCGGCAGCACACCCTGTCGCTTATTTTCGGGTTTGCCGTCATTGGGCAACGGTCCAAAATTGGGATGCGAACCAAAGCCACGTGAGCCATCAGGGTTTTCAAAGATCTCCGTCCGCTCATGTCCGTTGTGGTGGATTTTACCGGTGGCGAAATTGCGGTAACCGTTACGGGTGAAGGTTTCGAAGAGGGTCGGTTTGCCCTTGAGGACGGGGTTGTTATACCAACGGTTCTGATGCTGCTTGCCGCCGTAAAGACCCGTGGTGACGGGATGGAGACCACTCCAAAGGCTCGCGCGGGAGGGTCCGCAGATGGGACTGTTGGAAGCGGCATTCAGGAAACGGACCCCGCGTGCGGTGAGACGGTCAATATTCGGCGTGTAGGCCTGCGGATGACCGCCCATCCCGGCGATGGAATCGTTCAAATCATCGCAAATAATAATGACGATGTTCGGGGCCTGCGCGGTTTCCGCGACGCAGGCAGTAAACCCGCACCCGCCAGAGCAAGCTAAGACAAAGATGAATGCGCGGTAGATGGTATTCATTATTGCTTTAATTCACGCAAGGCATGGTAGGCGGGCTTGGCGGCATAGTCCCTTCCAAAAAGCAAGGGCGCGGCGGTGCGTCCCTTCACCGGCCAATCATTGATCCAGGAATACTGGTCGAGCGTGCCCCAAAAGCTGACGCGTTCAATGACATCACGATTGCGCAAAAAGAGCTCGAAGATCTCGCGGTAACGGCGGGCCTGTTTCTTAAGGACTCGCTCGGGAACGCCATCGACATAGGGATTCATCGCCGGATCCTTTTCTACCTTTTTATCGACATCCGCACCCTGATAATCATCCAGCAACGGCAGGATACCCACGTCGAGTTCGCTGATGCTG
>CBFHXZ010000074.1:0-5750 GCA_965659965.1 Coraliomargaritaceae bacterium | reverse complement strand
TGGCACCACCCGCGCTTCACTCGATGCCGCTTGCGCCGACGCCTCCCGCGACCTCCTCACGGAATTGGAAGGATTACATTTTCATACCCTCTGCGAACAGGATGCCGATGCCCTTGAATTGAACGTGCGAGCCTTTGAGGAAAAATTTGGTGACCTCTTCTCCCGCCTGAAGTGGGTCAACTTTGGCGGCGGCCACCACCTCACGCGCCCGGGTTATGACCTCGAGCGGGCTGTTCGCGTGATTCGAGACTTCAAAGCCCGCCACGGACTGGAGGTCTACCTCGAACCGGGTGAAGCCGTTGCCCTTCACAGCGGGGTGCTCGTGAGTACCGTCCTCGACATTCATCAAAGCGGCGACCTCCAGGTCGTAATTCTCGATACCTCCGCGACCTGCCACATGCCCGATGTGCTCGAAATGCCCTACCGTCCCAATATTCTGGGGTCGGGCGACGGCGCGGATTACCCACACCGTTACCGCATCGGAGGACTTTCCTGTCTCGCGGGCGATGTGATCGGTGATTATGGATTTGCGGAAGCCCTGCAAATTGGGCAACGGCTTGTTTTCCTGGATATGTCCCATTACACCATGGTGAAAACCAGCACCTTCAACGGAGTACCTCTGCCCGCCATCTGCACCTTTAGTGAAGCGCAAGGTCTTAAAACCATACGCGAATTCGGCTACCGGGATTTTCGTGACCGGCTTTCCTAAACGCGCCCCGCTTTACTGATCGCCTTGAATTCAGCCGCTGTCACCGGCGTAATGGAAAGTCGGTTACCCCGTTGCAAAACGCGCATTTCCGCCAGTGCGGGCATGGACTTCATCGCCTCTAAGGTGACCATTTGCTTGAAGGTTTCGCGGTAACGAACATCCACAAGGATCCAGCGCGGGTTTTCGGGATCACTTTTCGCATCAAAATACTTCGACTTTTTATCAAAGGCGGTTGGGTCGGGGTAAGGCTCACTTGCCACTTCTGCAAGCCCGACGATACCGGGCGGGTTGGTGTTGGAGTGGTAAAACAAAACGGTATCACCCTGCTTCATGGCATCCCGCATAAAGTTGCGCGCCTGATAATTACGCACCCCGTCCCAAGGTTCCCGTTGTCCGGGTCGGGCCTTCAAGTCTGCCAGCGAAAAAACGTCCGGCTCTGATTTCATTAACCAGTAGTGCATCGTAAAAGCGGCTTCAGCTTTTCAGCCCGAGTTGTTCAAGGATACGGTCCAGGTCTTCATTACCTGTATACTCAATGGTGATTTTGCCGCGCTTTGGCCCGTGTTTCACGGTAACGTTTGCATTCAAATGCTCGGCAAGGCGTTTTTCCAAATCGCGGATCGCGGTTGCCTCGGCGGTGGACAACTCCTTTCGGGTCTTCCCTTGGCCGCCTTTTTTATTTTTCAAACGACGCACCTCCTGTTCGGCCTCGCGCACGCTCATTCCAGTTTCAATGACCCGGCGCGCCAATAAACTGCGCTGGGCGGCATCCTCAATCCCAAGCAAAACCTTGGCATGCCCGGTGGAAAGCAAGCGCCGACTCAGGAACCCCTGGATTTCGGCACTGAGGGTCAACAAGCGCAAAGCGTTGGCTATGGCGGCACGACTCTTGCCCACTCGTTTGGCGGTCGCTTCCTGCGTGAGGTCAAAATCACGTATCAAGCTGGCATAGGCACTCGCCTCGTCCATGGGATTCAAATTCTCACGCTGGATATTCTCAATCAAAGCGAGCGCGGCAGAAGACGCGTCACTCACTTCCATGATACGCGCAGGAATGGTCGAACGTTTGAGGGATTTGAAAGCCTGCAGTCGACGCTCACCCGCAATTAATTCATACTCACTTCCCTTTGGGCGAACAACAACCGGTTGAATCAAGCCCTCCGAACGTATGCTTTGGGCGAGGTCCTCAACCTGCGATGGGTTGATTTCCCGACGCGGCTGGTGCGGATTGGAAACTATCCGGCTCACTTCAATGGCCTCAAGACCGGACTCTTTTTCCGGAGCTGCCTTGCCCGCACTTGCGGACTTACCGATAGGCGGCGTTTTATTTGCCTTGGTAGTCGTCTTGGTTTTTGCGGCGGTCTTTGGGTTTTCGGATTTGGGAACGGCGGTTCCCGTTCCGGCGATGAGGCCGCCGAGTCCGCGACCGAGTCTGCTTTTGTTACTGGACATTAGGGTTGGGCTATCGGGATAAAAATAGACTGCCCCACCTGCAAATCGCGCGCGGGGTTGGCAATTTTGTTGGCATTCTGGATGTACTTAACGCTCGAGCCGTGCTCGCGGGCAATCTTGGTGAGGGTATCGCCTGAACGCACGGAATAGGTCACTCCCGTCTGGGGATAATCTTCAGTAAAACGCACCTTGGGGGCGACCCTGGGCTGACTGCTCACTGCTTTGGATACACTCTCCAGCGCATTTTGCATCTGGCTCGCAAGGGAATCCATCTGCCGCTTCACGCTCGCCAAGATGGCTTGCTCTTTAAGGTCGTCAGCCCGCGCAAATTCACGGCGCAGGTTTTGCAGTGAAGCCGCCAGTTGCGCCATTTGTTGCTGGGTGGATGAAGCATTCAAGGCCGATCGCAGGCTTTCATTCTCGCGGCGTAATTGCTCCACTTCCAGGAGTAGAGCCCGCACCTCCTGTTGCACACCCGCCATGTCCTGCTTGAGATCCGCAACGGCTACACGCACCGAATCCGCCGCCACCATAGGTTGCAGCGCAAAGAACGAACCGAAGCACGTTACCATAAGTATACTGAAGTTGTTTCGCAACTGCATAAGTCCAGAATTTAACAAGTGCGCGGAATGTCAAAGCCAGAAAACACATCGCAGTTGTGTATTGCGCTTGCCACACCTCAAGGCATAGCGTCTGCCCATGCCAAGTGAACGTGCATACTGGATCCATGACCTCAGTCCTTTCCTACTGCGTTTTCCGGAAAACCCGCTGGGCCTGGAGGGTATTCGGTATTACGGCCTCTCCTACCTGCTCGGTTTCTTGGGGGCTTGGTGGTTGTTGCGCTGCTACAATGCCCGTGGTCGTTTTATGATCAATGCCGAGGGGCGAAGCAACCTCATGACTGTGCTCATTCTGGGGGTTTTGGTAGGCGGACGCCTCGGCTATCTGCTGCTCTATGATTTTGCGGCATTCATAGCGAACCCCCTGCTTTTTTTCCGAGTGGACCAAGGGGGCATGTCCAGCCATGGCGGGATGCTGGGGGTCTTCCTCGCCCTCCTGTGGTTTGCACGCAAACGCTACCGCTTATTGGAACTGAGCGATGTCATCGTAAGCCTTGCTCCCCTGGGTTTATGTTTCGGGCGCATTGCGAATTTCATCAATGGCGAACTCTGGGGACGCGTGACTACCGTGAGCTGGGCAGTCATTTTTCCCGCAAGCCCCGCAGTTTATAACCCCGTCACCGGCGTCTTTGCACCGGAACCGCGCCATCCCTCACAACTCTATCAAGCCCTGCTTGAGGGCGCCCTTCTCTTCGCTTACCTCCAGTGGCGCTTCTGGAAAAAACGCCCACCCGTCGGACAACTCGGTGGCGAATTCCTCGTGGGCTATGGCTTACTCCGTATCTTTGCGGAGTGCTACCGCGAACCCGATGCCAGCCTTCTCCTCGGGATAAGCCGCGGGCAGTTTTATTCGCTCTTCCTCATACTCGCAGGCATCCTGGCCATTCGCTACGTGCGCCGAAAGTAATCAGCGGAAGCAAAACACTGGGACATGGCAGGAACGCAACAACTCCGTCGTGGTGCTCCCGATGAGGAATTCCCGTATGCGACTATGCCCGTAAGCTCCGACCACCAGCAGATCCACTTGCGTGTCCTCTACGTAATCAGCGATAGCGAGCTCCACCTCTCCGCTCAGTAATTGCGAAACCGGGCGCAATCCCTCCGCCTCAAGGATTCCCTTGGCATCTAACAAATGCTGCGCCGCTTTCATCTCTATAGACCCCTCTGCGACCGAAAGCAAATGGATCTCCAACGACTTAAAGGGCGCTTGCTTGGCAAGATATTCGAGTGCCTTGCGCGAGTTGTTACCGCCATCGTATGCCAGGGCGATCCGTTTAATCGGATTAAAGACGCGACTGGTCACAAGACAGGGCGTCTTCGTTGCCCGCACGACCCGCTCAAGCATGGAGCCGATATGTTCTTTCGCAAACTGTGCACTCTCGCCCCGCTTGCCTAATAAGATCAAATCCGCCTGCTCCTCGTAATGACGGATCAAATCCGCCAACAAACCCGTCTCGTGATGAAAACTTACCTGCTCGGCCAAGCTTGCCGTTTCAAAGACCTCCAAGGCTTGATCCCTCACAAACTCAGACTTTAAGTGCTCAACTTCGTGCATCTGCGCCAGCATTCCATCGTAGGGTTGGATTCCGAGACTGCCGCTCAAATCAGCCACCGCGGGCACTTCAAATTGTCGCAGGTCGCTCACGTATAACAAATCGATTGCGCAATCACCATTTTTTGCCAACCACGCCCCATAGCGGCAGGCCTCAAGACCATAAGATGAACCATCCGAGCATATCAGAATTTTTTTCATAATCTTTTATTTTCTATATTTTTTATCCTATAAAAGGGCTGCATACTTTAAAAGTAAAATAAACTGGCTCCACTCAAACCTGCAACGCTTCAAAGCCCATAAACTAAGCTTTCATGACGAAACCATCGGGCACTACGACATCCTTGCAAACAACAAGCACCCCGTCACGGATGGCAATATCCACCCCATCCCCAAAATTATCCGGCAGACCCTCGGGATCCATAATCACGTCATTCCCAATTCGCACGTTCTTGTCGATGATCGCGTTTTTAATCAGGCAATTCTGTCCAATTCCAATGTCCGGACGCACGAGTTCACGGTTTTCCACCATGTCATCGAGAGATTCGTAGGCATCGGCTCCCATCATCACGACATTTTCTAGTGTAGTCGCATCCCGAACCACCGATCGCACCCCCAGGGTGCATCGATTCAGCCGCGCGCTCGATACAATCGAGCCATCGCCGATCACCGCTCGCTCAATAAAGGAACCGTGGATTTTGCTCGCCGGCAAATAACGCGCCCGGGTGTAAATCCGCGCTTCTTCATCAAAGAAGTTAAAAGGTGGCACCGCATCCGTCAGACGCAGGTTCGCCTCAAAGAAAGCCTTAACCGTCCCGATGTCCTCCCAATAGTTATCAAAAATGTAACTCTGCATCTTCACCTTACCCAGCAAGCCCGGGATAATCTCCTTGCCGAAATCCGTAGTGTCCGAATCCAGCGCCGCTTTCAGCGTCTTGGCATTAAAGACATAGATCCCCATTGAAGCCAGGCAGTAATCCGCCTCTCCGGGATCCAGCATCCGCTTGCGCACGCTTTCCCCCACCTTCAGGCTGTCGATGACCGCGCTGTCCTTGGGTTTCTCTACAAACTCCGCAATCTCAAGTTGCTCATCAATTCGCATCAAGCCCAACTCCGATGCCTCCACCAAGCCCACCGGCTTCGCTGTAATGGTGACCTCCGCACCCGTGGCATCGTGTTCCGCAACCACGGCCTGCAAATCCATCCGGTATAACTGATCGCCCGACAAAATAACATACAGGTCGTCATCCTCGGTGGCACCAAAGTGATGCATATTTTGGCGCACCGCATCCGCCGTACCCTGATACCAACTTTCCCCCGCCTGTGTTTGCTCTGCCGAGAGAATATCCACGCAACCCCCCGAAAAGGGATCAAACTTATAAGACTCTTGAATATGCCGGTGCAGCGATGCGGTGTT
>CBFHXZ010000073.1:0-5951 GCA_965659965.1 Coraliomargaritaceae bacterium | reverse complement strand
ATACAGCGGTTGCGGTTCTGTTCCCGGTTTTTATTTCGGGGGTTCGATTGTTGCCATTATGGGGTGGGGTCGGTCAAATTTACGATAAAGCCAAGCGACTTGTTCCATCAATGAAAACCATGCATATCATCAGTGGTCCCACTGCCGTAGGAAAGACGGAGTATGCCTTGCGCTATGCGGAGGCGCACGATGCGGAGATTGTTTCGTGCGATGCTTCTTTGGTTTATCGGGGCATGGATATTGGAACCGCGAAACCGACGAAGACGGAACGGGCTCGGGTGCGGCATCATATGATCGATGTGCGTGCGGTGGATAAGCCCTACGATATCGTGGCGTATGAGAGCAAAGCGCGTGAAGTGGTTGCGGAGATCACGTCGCGCGGAAAGGCGGTTTTGGTAACGGGGGGGAGTGGGTTTTATCTGAAAAGTTTTTTGGCACCGGTCAGTGACGGGATCGTGGTTGCGCCGGAGTTGCGTGAAGCGGTGGAGGCGCTCTTTGCCAAGGAGGGCTTGCAGGGCTTGCTTGCGGCTTTGAAGTCCTGTAGCGGGGAAGAGTTGGGATCTCTGGATCGTCAGAATCCGCGGCGGGTGATGCGTGCTTTGGAGCGTTGTTGCGCAACGGGGCGGAGTTTGTTGGAGCTACAGGCGGAATTTGCGGCGCAAGCGGAACCCTATGCGGAATTTTCCAAGCAGTTGATTTTGTTGGAGCGGGATGCGGAGGCCTTGCGTGAACGAGTGGTGATGCGGGCAGAGGGAATGCTGGCGGCGGGCCTGATCGAGGAAGTTCGAGGTTTGCAGGCAAAGGGCATTGAGCGGAATCCGAGTGCTGCCAGTGCGATTGGTTATCGGGAAACCTTGGAGTATCTGAAAGGGGAACTGGGGCGCGACGAACTACTTCGGGCGATCATTCAAAATACCATGCATCTCGTTAAAAAACAGCGAACTTGGTTTCGAAGCCAGATCCGCGAGGCGGACGAATGCGTTGATTTAAGCTGAGAGTCAGTAAGGTTCTGAGTCAGGGGGTTGACAGTTATTAAAGGGCTACATACATAGTATTACTTAGATGGGTACTGGACTGAAATACAGAGTATTGGTTTTAAACCGGCTTTGGCAGGCAGTAAACATCGTGGCTGTGCCGCGTGCTTTCAGTTTGTTGCTTCAGGATCATGCGCAGGTCATTAATACCAGCGATGGGAGCTTTGAGCTTTTGAATTGCGAGCGTTGGTTGGCGCTTTCCGCTGAAAATATTCCGAGTGATGAAGAGGCTTTTGTGCAGACAGTGCGACTGCGCATCCGTGTTCCAAAGGTATTGCTCCTGCGGGAGTATGATCGTTTGCCGGTGCAGGAGGTTAAATTTTCCCGGGAGAGCCTTTTCGAACGGGACAACTACCGTTGCCAGTATTGCGGCAATGCCTTTGAGGCGGAGAAGCTGAACATGGATCACGTTATTCCGCGTGATCGTGGTGGACGCACCAGCTGGGAGAATATCGTGACTTCGTGCATCAGTTGTAATTCACGAAAGGCAAACCGCTTGCCGCACCAAGCAGAAATGCACTTGATTCGGAAGCCTGAACGTCCGCGCTGGCGCCCCTTTATCAGTTCCCTGATTGGTCAGGATTATGACCAGGAGTGGGATCACTTTATCAAGCTCAAGCAAGCGGGTTAGTTATTGTCTTCGGGAAGCACGTTGCGCGGGTCGTATAGAGAGCGAATCTTTTGATTCTCCAAAGTTCCGGTTATGCGGAATTGCATAAGGTAATTAAGGGGATTCAAAATATCAGTGATGGTTTTGAGGGGGTTTATCTTTTCGCTGAGGTTTCCGATGAGGTTGACGCCGACTAGCAAATCAAGTGTTTGATCCGATAGTTGCAGGGTACCGTTTGCTTCGATACTTGTTTGTGGGCCGATGATGCTTAGGGGGCTAAATTTCAGGAAACCGTCAGCGACAGCAAAATCCCCGTTCATTTGGTTGAGCTTGAGAGAGGTAAATCCAAGGGGTGTTTTCTCGAGGATCATAGAAAACGGCCCGAGTAGTTGGACCGTCGCAAGATCTTCATGGTTGAGGGTAAAGCGACCAAAGCCGGAATGTTTGTCCAGATCGTCGATGGGTCCCTCAGAGTGCAGGGCGAGGTCGATAAGGCCTCCCTCTTTTGGTTTGGAGCTTTCTGGCGCCGAGTCTTGGGGGGGCTCCTTTTTTAAGTGGTTGAATATTTCGCGGGTACGGGCGTAGTCGGCATGGTCCACCTGCAGGTCGAAACGCAACCAGGGGGCAGCATTAAAAGGCACCTCAAATTGATCAATAGCTCCGGTGCCGATACCGCCCGCAATCCCAAAGTCGAGTTTACGAAGAGAAAGGCGTTTGTCGTGGGCATGGAGTTTAAAGCGGAGGTATTCAAGGGGGAGGTCGTTAAAAACGAGGGGCTCCTCAGCTCTGACATCAAGTTGCAAATAGCTGAGGCCTTCAAATTGCGGGTAGTCCTTTTCGCGAAATTGAGCCGCCTGCAGGCGAAGTGTGGGCGCTTGAGTGGTTTCAAAGCGGTTGAGGTTTTTCGCGGTCTCAGGGGGGAGAAGTTTGCGTAATTCCACGAGGGGCAAGTTTCCTTCCAGATCGTAACGGATGCCGGCGGAGGCACGGACTTCGTCGGGGTAACCGGTAAAATGAATATCACCCTGTAACCAATGGGAGTCGCTCATGGTGTGGAGCTTGTGAATTTCTGTGTATCGGTTGCGGCCGCGCAGGGTAAGGTAGCCCGATTCGACCGGCACATCGCGGTAAGCAAGGTTCCCGCCCTCAAATTGACCGTAGTAGAAGTTGGTGGTAAACTTAGGCGTATCGCCGTAAACAACACAATCGCCTTCGACCCAGCTATCCTCATTGAAAGTGACATGCTCGTTGAAGATTCCCTTCCACCAGCGCGGCATGAAGGGGTTATACTGGTTGGGAATCAGTCGCCCTTTGGTGCTCAGGCTGTAGTTTTGTGACTTAAAGTTTTGGAAGAAGCGGAGTTCCAGTGATTGCTCACCGCGTTTAAAACGGAGGGGGTTTATTTCGAGGCGCTCGGGATTGAAATGGGCGTTGAGGCTTACGCTCTCAAAGTTAACTCCGTTGAGTTGCGGGCGGATAAAATGAGCAAAAGCACGGGCCTCCGGTTCCATGAATCGGGGACCCCATTCTAGTTGAACACGGCAATGTGCGGGGCCGGAAAGCTGGAGTTGCGGGAGTCTCTGTGCGGCTTCATTCGACAGTAGCTTTTGTGGATTAAGTGCTCCCTGAAGTATGCCAAAGCCGGAATAATTCTTGGCATTGAGCGAGCCCTCAAAGGCCAAAGGGCCACCAAAGCCGTTGCCCAATGCATTGATTTTTACCGACTTTGGGCCGGTTCGTGAGAGTTGTAGGGTCGCAGTATGGACGGATTTTCCAAAGGCGTAAATTTCCTCGCTACGGATGCTACAGTTTGGCCACTGACCCTTTGCGAGGGCAAGGACTTCCTTGGTCAGGATCTTACCTTTGGGGTTTTTGATGTGAAAGGGATGCCCTTGGTCGTAAATCAAGCTGGATGCTTCAAAATGAAGTGCCTCAGCAAGAGCAATTTTTCCTGCCTCAAGGGTTGCCGCGGTGTGGATTTGGGGCGCTCCAATCTCAAGGGCATTGTGAGTAAGGCTTTGCGCTTCGAAAAAGATCGCCAGCTTCAACGCCTGGTTTGGACGGGGAAGCGCGGAGAGTGTTGCTTCTTTGTAGAGATGAAGGCTAAGGAGTGGTGCCTTTGTTGATTCGAGGAACGCGTCCAGCTCAGCGCGGTTATTGAATTTCTCAAAGAGGGATTCCAGTGGATCTCCAGAAGTGTGGTTGTCCGTTCTTGTGATTTGCAAATCGGCGAGGTCAAGCGAGGCACTGCCCAAAATACGAAGGGGCCCGTATTGCGCGGTGAATGCTTTGAGATTCAGGGTTGCCCCGGCGGACTGAAGGGCGAGGTCGAGTCCAACTTCCTTGAGCACTACATGGCTTTGTCCATCGGGTGCATAGCATGCGGGTTGAATAAGGGTGCCTTGGTAGAGCCCCAGTTTTGTAAGGGTTTTTGACCGGGGCGAAAATTGCAGGTCCAACCGTTGAGCTTGGAGTATGGGTGAAGCGAGATCTTTCCGGTGAAGGCTTGCATTATAGACATGCAAGGTCCCGTTCGGTTCGAGTTGGTAGGAATCCCCCTGGAGGTAGTAGTCCTTGATTGAATGTTCACGGAGCCATTCGTTTGCGGTCGCTGAGGGCAGCGGAATATGGCCGTATGCGAGGAGGCAAAAAATAAGGAACCCTTGTAAACCCAGCGTTGCAAGGAGGAGAATTTTAAACAACAGAGCTCCGGTGCGGGTGCTTTGAGCGGTGATCTTTTTTAAGGACATACCTAGCAGATGCGGGGCTTGCGATACGTCTAGAGCTTTGGTTTAGGCAGAGGAACCGGTTCGGGCATGGATGGCGGGGTGACCGGTTCGCCCTTTGCTTCAGGTGGGAGTGAGAGCGTTTGCAGAAATGGATGGAGCGCTTCAATCATTTTTTGAGGGAGCTCAAAAGTGCAGTCATGGGCGGAGGAACCACCGATTTGACGGGTGGCCCCAAGCCGTTGGGTGAGGGCGTAGCGCTGGGTGGTTTCACGTCCACCATTACCATCGGGCAAGAGTAGGGTGGCGATCAGGTCGTACTCCCAGGGTTCCGGTTCCCGGGAGTCATTGTAAGTATTGTTTAGATAGGCACGAACACGGAAATTCCGGATGCAATCAAGGAGTTCGGCGGCGTTGGCGCGTTCGCTCTCTGAATCGAGATCAATCGTGCGAACGGGGATGTCGGGGTTTCGGGCTTCGATCCGCACGCTCTGGATGACTGCTGCCGCGGGGAGTGTTTCCAGCGTTTTTTCGTAGTAATCAATTGGTTCGAGGCTGAGTTGCGTGAGCAGGGGTTCACGTTGTACTTCGTAAATAAATGGGTTCTTTGGATTTTGCGCAAAGAGCCTTAGTGCCTCGTCGCGGGGATGAGCAAGGTTGAGGCTATGGCTTTTGCCGTCGGGCAGGGTTATTTCAATCGCCCGCTGGGGATTATTTAACTGGAGTTGTCCAAGGTCTGCCGGGGAGGGGTTATCCATTATGAAATCGAGCGCGCGGAGTTGGCTCAGATCCCGAAGGAGGTTGCCGACATGGGCGGCATCGGCGCGGTGTGTTTGGATTTCGCGATCAGGAGCCTTTGCAATGACTTGCCAGTTCCCCGTTTCGAGTTTCTGCAAGCGCAGTTCATTCTCGTTTTTGCGAATGACAAGGGAGTCAACTTTACGGGGGTCAAATTCAAAGAAATCGCGCTTGCGAAGATCCTGCTGTGCTTGGCGAAGGGTATCAATCGTCACGGCGGGGATGGTAAAGACCGTGGGTAAGGCTTCGAGGCGAGCGAAGTAGGTGGCCTCGCCTTGGGCGGAGGGGTCGGGGTTTCCAACGAGGAGGGTTTGTTCCCGTTTATTGCCAAACAAAGTGATTCGGATGAAGGGGTCATTTAGCCCCTGCGCAACCGGATCGCTGGAATTATCCTCTACGAATCGAACCACTTGCAGGGAGCTAAGTGAATTAATGGTGCTTTCGACCAGTGCGGGGTCGGCACTTGCTGCGATGGGGGCTTCAAATTTCCAATGGGCCTCGTCTTTGGATAGCCGGACTTTTAGGCTGCCGGTGCCGGTGTTGGACTTCATTTCAAGACCCAAGGTGTTGATTTCAAACACGGGCAGGTTGAAAATGTCACGCGCCCGCAGGGCTTTCAGGTCCATGAGCAAACTGTCGATGCTGCTGCGGTTCACGACATACACCGTGGCTTGTTCCGGGCCTAAAAGGTAGAGCTGGTTGCCAATTTCGGTAGGGGTGCCGATGGTGAGCGAGCGCGTGCCCGTATTATGCAAAAGGCTAATTTTGAGAAGGGGGTCATCG
>CBFHXZ010000072.1:0-6103 GCA_965659965.1 Coraliomargaritaceae bacterium | reverse complement strand
CAGGGGTTAAAATTTACCGATGGGCACTGTACTGCGGCCACATGCAGCCCCTCGCGGTTTTCCATGCTCACTGGCATACATGGCTTCCGTGCTAATATAAGGATTCTCGCCCCCAATGCTCCGCTCTGCATACCGGTAAAAACCTACACCCTCGCCGATTTATTTAAAGAGGCAGGCTACCATACTGCTGTTATTGGCAAATGGCACTTGGGGCTTGGCAGTAAGGAAGCTCCCGCTGATTGGAATAGCGATGTAAAACCCGGACCGCTTGAGATCGGTTTTGATTACAGTTTTCTTCTACCCTCCACCAATGACCGCGTTCCCTGTGTCTATTTGGAAAACTATCGAGTGGTTGATCATGATCCAAACGATCCCATCTTCGTAGGCTTCAGTCCAAAGCAGGTAAACCGCATCGGTAGCACTGCCTATCCTGACGGAAAACTAGATCGTGCAGCGATGACTTATTATCCAAGCAGCCATGGGCATGACCACAGCGTTATCAATGGTATCGGTCGTATTGGTTACATGGCTGGTGGCAAGCAAGCCTTATGGGACGATGAAACTATGGCAGACGTCTTTGTCGGTAAGGCGAGAGCTTATATATCCAAAAACCGAGACAAGCCTTTCTTTCTTTATTTCTCCTCACAAGACATTCATGTACCCCGGGCGCCGCATCCGCGTTTTCATGGTACGACCGATCTCGGTTATCGCGGTGACGCCATGGTACAATTTGACTGGACTGTTGGTAAAATTGTAGAAGCACTCAAAAACGAGGGCCTTTTTAACAACACTATTTTAATTCTTTCGAGTGACAATGGCCCAGCATATGATGACGGCTATGTTGATGGGACCACCGTTAAAACTTCAAAGGCCAATAACGATCAGGGTCATTATGGCGCTGGCCCCTATCGGGGCGGCAAATACCAGATCTATGAGGGCGGAACTCGTGTTCCATTTATCATAACCTGGCCCAAAGAGATTCAACCGGGAACCTCGGATGCACTAGTCAGTCAAATCGACTTCCTGCAATCATTTGCCAGTTTCCTGAAAATTCAGCTGCTGGAAGATGCCGCCCCTGATAGCCGAGATACCCTTGATGCCTTTCTGGGACAATCCAAAGAAGGTTTACCCTTTATGATTGAAGAGGCCGCAAACGCATTCGCACTTCGAAAGGGTGAATGGAAGTATATCGAATTTCACCCCAGTCGTTACAATCCTATCACTCCCAAACCAGAACTCTATAACCTTAGCAGTGATGCCGCTGAGACCAACAACCAAATCTTAGACTATCCCGAAATTGCAGCCTCAATGAAAGCGCAGCTTGATGCACTCCAGCAGTCAAAGGGTATTTGCAAATAAAACAGACCTCCCAAAATTCTTTCATCAACATGACCACCGCCAAGCTCAATATATTTCTACTGTATGTAATGGTCTACCTTGGGGTCATTACAAACTCGGAGGCTTATACGCCTGAATTTTCTACTGCCGGGTTTTATCAAACCGACTCAAGTGTCCGCGAAGCAATCAACTTCAATCCGGGCTGGCGTTTTATAAAAGGCGACGCCAAAGGCGCGGAAGCGGTTAATTTTGACGACGACAAATGGACCCTTGTCAACTTGCCCCACGGCTTGGAATTACTACCGCTTGCGGCAAGCGGTGGGGCCAATTATCAAGGCCCATCATGGTATCGAAAAAAATTCGAAGTAGATAATTCCCTCAAGGGGCGGAAGGTGATGCTTCATTTTGAAGGCATCATGGGAAAATCAAAAATCTGGCTAAACGGCAAACTACTGAAAGAAAACTTCGGCGGCTACTTCCCGATCCATCTCGATCTCAGCGAGCATCTTAACTATAACAGCATCAATACGCTCGCTGTTCGCGCAGATAACAGTAACGACCGCGACTTCCCGCCCGGTAAAGATCAGGAAGCTCTAGACTTTACCTATTTTGGCGGGATCTATCGCGACACATGGCTCGTCACCCATAACGACACCTATATCACCCACCCCCTTGCTGTTGATAAAGTAGCAGGCGGCGGCATCTTTGTTCACTACGAAGATCTCTCTGAAGCGCTTGCCCGGGTCATCGTAACAACCGATATCGCTAACGATGGGCCCAAGAAATCAGTCAGCCTTCACTTGGAGCTAAAAGACCACGAAGGAAATCTGGCAGCACGTAATTCAATACAGATTGCGCTACCTTCATTGGAAGCTAAGTCCGCTTCTCTTGAGCTAAAGGTCGACCAACCTAAGCTTTGGCGTCCCGATAATCCCCACCTCTATGACCTTTTTGTTCGCATTGAGGATGCCTCCGGAAAGTTGCTCGACAACTTTCGCAAACGCATTGGTCTGCGTACCATCGAAATGCGTGGCGCAGACGGCTTGTACCTGAACGGTAAACCCTATCCGCAAAAATTAATGGGCGCGAATCGTCATCAAGACTTTGCTCACATCGGGCATGCGCTCCCCAACAACCTCCACTACCGCGATGCCCTAAAGCTACGTCAAACCGGTATGCGTGTAATACGCTCTGCACATTACATACAGGATCCCGCCTTTATGGATGCCTGTGATGAACTGGGCCTCTTTATCGTTACAACCATTCCCGGTTGGCAGTTTTGGAATGAAAAACCAATTTTTTCACAACGGATGCTTCAAGATGTCCGCAGTTTGATACGGCTGGAACGTAACCGGCCCTCTGTATTGCTATGGGAAATTGTGCCCAACGAAACCCATTTCCCCGAGGCATATGCGATTGCTGCGACCCAAGCAGCGGATGAAGAATACCCTTTTCCGGGATGCTACACCACAACAGATGCTCGGACCCACCGTACTCAGTCTCAAAAGTATTTTGATGTTCTCTATGCGAATGACCAAGTTGAAGCTCATCCTGACAAAAACATCTTTAAGCGTGAATGGGGCGATTTCGTTGATAATTGGGTCGATCACAACTCCGTCAGTCGTGTTGCCAAGCAATGGGGTGAAACTGCACAAATACGCCAAGCTTTGCATTATTTTAAGGAAGAGTGGAAGGACGAAGGCCAGGACCGGGAATGGCCCTCCATGACAATGGTCTACGGCAGCAGTAAATCTCTAATAGGCGGGACACATTGGCATCCCTTCGACCATCAACGAGGCTACCACCCGGATCCCTTTTGGGGCGGCATTATGGATGCCTACCGCCAACCCAAGTTTTCATATTATTTCATGAAAAGCTTACTTCCTACTTCTGGTCTGGAACATGTCCCATTGGTAGAGGGTGAGCCTTTTGTCTATATTGCACATTTAATGACGCCATTCTCGCCCGAGGATGTCGTTGTTTTTACAAACTGTGAGGCAGTCAAGCTAACCTTATTTGGAAAGGAAATAGGGGTTCAGTCCGCAATTGATACCACGAGTCCTGTCCCACGAGTGCCGGTGGTCTTTGAAAACATTTTTCGATATGTCGACGCGCGTAATAAAAATAAAAAAAGCTACGGTAAGATTGATCAAGAATTTGTCGAAGGCGCACAGATGCATGCAGAGGGCCTGATAAATGGCAAGGTTGTCGCTGAGCACAGACGATGGCCGGTAGGACGCAAACACAGGCTCGTTCTTAAGGTCGATAACTCAGGAGTTCAGCCGATCGCTGATGGAAGCGACATCACCCCCGTGGTCGCTTACCTTGTAGATGCAGGTGGAGCGGTAAAACGACTGAGCGATGAGTATATTCAATTTACTGTCAGCGGCAATGGTGAGCTAATCACAGCAGCCAAAACCGGTATGAATCCGCAGAAAATGCTTTGGGGGGAAGCAGTCGCCTTGGTACGTTCAGGTGTGAAAGCGGGCGCAATCAAAGTTAGGGCTGAAGTCTTGAATACCGCAACGAACGGCCCCGAAAGCGCGGAGATTGAGTTCCGCACTACTGCACCCATCCATTCGCTAATGTTCAGTGAATTACCGCAGGGTGAACCAGAGGTACTCGACGTAAGTAATCGCTTAAATGAGCGAGAACAAATACGAAGATTACGTGATAAACTTCATAAAACACAGAAAGAATTACAGGAATACCGGATCAATGAAGTAGGGCGTCAGCAAGATGCATTTATTCAGTAGTTTTTATTTATTAATTTCATGAAGCTACATCCACAACACCTCATTTTTATAAGCCTGTTCTTACTGAATTTGCTTAAGGCTGATATAACTTTAGCCCCAATATTTTCCGATGATATGGTCTTACAGCGCGATGCTTTCATTCCACTGCGCGGAACCGCCACAGATGAGAAGGAGATTGTCGTACGCTTCAATGGTAAGGAGTACTTGTCTTCAGTCATCGACCAACATTGGAAAGTCGAACTTCCCCCGATGCCCGCCGGCGGAACTTATGAAATGGTTATCAAGGGAAGGGAAGATACCCTCACCTTAAGTAATCTAACTTTTGGCGATATTTGGCTTTGCGCAGGACAATCCAACATGGACAGCTCAATTGAGACCTATAAGCGAAAATTTCCCGCACTCTACGAAGGCCACCCCGTTGCTCAGCATGACCAAATCCGGATCTTTAGGGCTGCGCGAATGCCGGTCGAAGAACCACAAGAATATATAACCCGAGAGTATCGCTTTAATAAAGGATGGTATGAAATCAAGCCGCAGACCAAAACACGTCTCTTTAGCGCGAGTGGTTATTTCTTCGGGCTATATCTGGCAGAATCAATCGAAGTGCCTATTGGCCTTATCCAGTCATGCCGCGGCGGCACTCCAATTACCGCATGGATGCCACCAGGATCTCTTGAGGGTAATCAGGCATTCAATACGATAGTCGATGCATATGCACAAGCTGTTCGCGAATGGCCGATGAACAAAATTGAGTATGAGCGTAAAGTAAAGGAATGGGAAAAAAAGAAAGCTAACGGTGAAAAAGTTGGCTGGAAACCAGAACCACCCTTAGGCAGCCCAAAGAGCAATAAGCGCCCATACGCCTTACACAATGGTATGATCGCACCACTCTACCAATTGCCGATCAAAGGGGTTCTTTGGTATCAGGGAGAAGGTAATGCAAGGACACGTGAAAGTTGCGTTCAATATGAAGCACTGCTGAAAGAAATGGTTCAGCATTGGCGCAATGGTTGGAATAATCCGAGCCTGCCGTTTCTAATTGTTCAACTTCCCGGATTTGGTAAAGCGGTCCCGCAACTGAACATGAACCACAATTGGCCTTGGATACGTGAGTCCCAGATAAAAATAGAAGCAGTCGATAACTGTAAATCCGTTTGCATCCTCGATAGCGGAATGGAAGACGATATTCACCCACCCTACAAAGAAAATGTCGGTAAACGTTTGGCCTATGCCGCCCGTTCGTTGGTTTATGACCAACAAAATGCACCGCAGTCCCCCGAATACAGCACACATATTTTTGAGGGCGAATCTACAATTATCACCTTCAAAAACGTTGGAAGCGGCTTGGTCACCAGCGGAAACCCCGTCAATCAACCCAACCCAAAAGTAAAGCCTATACTCGGCTTCATTGTTTTGGATTCTAATGGGAAATACCAACGTGTGCCCGCTGAAATAATAGCACCGGATAAAGTCAGATTACTTCATAAAGGGATCACCCGACCCCAATCCATCCGCTACGGCTGGGAAAATTTTCCACAGGTTAATTTATGCGGTGACGCTGGTATGCCCGTCTTTCCATTTCGCACCGATCAATTTTCACCCTTTACAGCGCAGTAACACCAACCCCAACCTTATTCAAATTTAGCGAGCGCTTGAGCTTCAAGCATTCGGTCATATTTAGGGTTGGGCTCTGTGGGTATCGGAGCGCCGACACGCTCACGCCAATCATCCAGGAGACGCTTCAGCTCAGCAGTTTTCTTTGGAAGCGCTTGTGCCAAATTATGGCGCTCCCCGCGATCTTGGGATAGATCGTAAAGCTCGAGCGAGCCATCCTCGAAATATTCATGCAACTTCCATTGCCCATACCTGATTGCAGAGCCGGGACGCGTCCGAAATAAAGGATCACGGGCCTCGTCCTTGAGCCCGTTATAGGCCTGCAAATAGATCGGGAAATGCCAGAATTGAGGCACCGCTTTCCAAGCACCAACCTCATCAAAAAGAGGCACAAG
>CBFHXZ010000071.1:0-6133 GCA_965659965.1 Coraliomargaritaceae bacterium | reverse complement strand
TGAGGCTAGGCATTTTTTTAACATTTCCCGTATATCCTAAACGCTGCTTGTGTGGCATGACCTTGGCAAAGGGCGGGGAGGGACAGGGCAGCGAGAATGAAATGCTATATGCTACCTTTGACCGCTTTTGGGCCTCGTCCCTTTTGATCCCCAGCACTAGCATCTTTACTAATGTTACTTACAAGCTGGTAGGAGTGTAAAACGAAGTAGGGCACCTCCGCCTAGTTTGAGTTAATGTGGCTCAGTAGTTAGAGACACAACTATAACACTTCAATAGAAGCTACAATTCTGCCATAAGTATCTCTAGTTTCTATGTTACACCGCACTGCTTTACCCTTTATTTTTTTCTCAAGGTTATCTTTTGCCTGACGTCCTGACTCAGATGGCAATTCTGGTGTATCAATACCAGATATGCGGACGCGTTCCTCGGCGTTATATCTTTCTTTATTATTTTTGCCTACTTGAGTCACGTTCATGTCGAAAGTGTCTCCGTCGATGATTTCTGTTACTTGCCCTTTGATTGTGTCTTTCATGTTTTCTTTTGTTTAAATGAATTATGACAAAACCTTACATTTTATCATATGGATTTTTGTGATTGGCGATCTCATAGCCGCTCAATTACTAACTCGGCTTGAATATGGTGTGTTGTGTCCCTACAAATTCACAAAATAATAAAAATGCCCATAAAAAAAGTCAAAAAACAAAAATGTTTTAAATATGCGGTATCGCCCTGATTTGCCGTCGGATCTTCAAGCGAAAGCCCCGTGATACCAATGGCAGAGGGGTTTGCGGGGCGTTTGGGGGCGGTGGGGTCAGAAAGTCTGTAATGCGGGGGCGGGGGATGGGATTAGTTGACTGCACATCGCGGGACTTAGCTCTTTCAAGGCCTGTGTCTTGCCCCACCTTTACCCCCTACAACTCAATGATACGCCCAAATGGATCTGTTTCTTTTATTAAGTTTCTGTTAAACTCCCTAACTGATGGTATTCTTTTTTCCAAATGAGGTCGATGCGTGTGAACAACGCTGTGCGGCGACGCCGGATTCGGTGAAGCGATTGCTTGGGCTGGCGGGTGAGCCGGAGGTGCGCGTGGAAGCGGGCCTGGGTCTTTCAAGCGGGTTCGCGGATGCGGAATATGAAGCGGCGGGCGCAGTCGTGGTGGATTCGCAGGAGGCGGGTCTGGAGGGCGCGACGCAGGTTTTGCGGATTCACGCTCCGAGCAGTGAGGCGTTGAAGGGCTATCCCTCGGGTGCGTTGTCGATCAGCCTTTTGGATCCCTTCAACAACCGGGCTTTGTTGGATGCCTTCTCGGAAGCCGGGGTGGATGCGCTCAGTCTGGAGATGGTTCCGCGGACGACGCTGGCGCAGAAAATGGATGTCTTGAGTTCGCAGGCGAATTTGGCGGGTTATGCCTCGGTGGTTGTGGCATCGCAACTTTTGGGCAAGGTGGTGCCGATGATGATGACCCCGGCGGGCACGATTTCGCCGGCACGGGTTTTTGTGATCGGGGTGGGGGTTGCCGGTTTGCAGGCGATTGCGACCGCGAAACGTTTGGGTGCGCGGGTGGAGGCATTTGATACCCGCGCGGTGGCGGAGGAACAGGTTAAATCCCTCGGCGCGAAATTTGTGAAGATCGACCTCGGTGAAACGGGTCAGACAGAGGGCGGTTATGCGAAGGAGTTGACGCCCGAGCAGATAGAATTGCAACAAGCGGGCATGGCGAAGGTCTGTGCCGGATCGGACATCGTTATAACGACGGCGAAATTGTTTGGACGTCCCGCGCCGCGGATTGTAACGGCGGGGATGTTGTCCGGGATGCGAGCCGGAGCGGTGGTCGTTGATTTGGCGGCTGAGACCGGTGGCAATGTCGAAGGCACGGTTCCCGGTGAAGTGATCACGACCGACGGCGGGGTTAAAGTAGTGGGAACGCGATGCCTGGAGGGCATGGTCGCCCGCGACGCTTCCGAGATGTTTGCGGCGAATCTATTCGCGCTGGTGGAGCATTTTTATGACGCGGAATCGGGTGCGCTCGCGCTCGACCGCGAGGATGAAATTCTGGAGGGCTGCCTGATGGTGCGCAAGGGCGCGGTGGTCCATGAACAATTCAAAACCCAAGCTTAATATGGAACTGGTACTCTTACTTTTCATTTTCGTGCTGGCGGCGTTTTTGGGCTTTGAGCTCATCGCCAAGGTACCCTCGCAATTGCACACGCCATTGATGTCGGGATCGAATGCGATTTCGGGCATCACCATCGTGGGTGCGATTCTGGCGGCGGGCGCTTTTGATTCGCCGCTCGCGAAGTGGCTCGGTTTGGCGGCTTTGATTTTGGCGACGGTCAACGTGGTCGGTGGTTATCTCGTGACGGACCGGATGCTGGCGATGTTTAAGAAGAAGGGAGATTCGAAGTAATGAGCGCGGGCTTACTCAACATCGCCTACATTTTGGCGGCGATTCTCTTTATCTTCGGGATCAAGATGCTCGGTTCTGCCGACACCGCGCGCCGGGGGAATGGGATCTCCGCACTGGGGATGCTCCTGGCGATCGTGGTTACCCTGTTCGAGGGGGGAATGGATTTCAGTCTGATCGCGATCGGCGTGGGCATCGGTGCGGTGGTCGGGTTGGTCTGGTCGCGAGTAGTCAAGATGACTGGCATGCCGGAACTAGTCGCCTTGTTCAACGGCTTTGGGGGACTGGCTTCGGTGTTGGTCGCTTGGGCGGGGTATCAGGAAGCTTTTGCGATGGGGGTCTTAGATCCCTCGGTGGACCCGTTTTTTACCGCGTCGGTGACCTCGGCAGCGGTCTGGATCGGTGCGCTGACTTTTTCGGGGAGTGTGATTGCCTGGTTGAAATTGTCGGAGAAACTTTCGGGTAGTCCCACGGTCTTGCCCATGCAGCGGGTGATCGCGATTGGCCTGTTGTTGGTGTCGATTGGATCCGCGCTCGCCTACAGTGTCTTTCCCGAGGGCGGCTATGCCTACCCGCTCTTCATCGCGCTGCTCCTTGCGGGTATCAGTCTCGGGCTCTTTGTGGTGCTTCCCATTGGCGGTGGTGACATGCCGGTGGTGATTTCCCTGCTGAATAGTCTTTCGGGGCTTGCGGCCTCGGCGGCGGGCTTTGCCATTCAAAACAACGTTCTCATTGTAGCGGGTTGTTTGGTTGGTTGCTCGGGATTGATCCTGACTTTGATCATGTGCAAGGCGATGAACCGGACGCTCTCGCACGTCCTCTTCAGCGGCTTCGGCGGTGACAAGGGTGGGGCCGCGGAAGCAGTGGAGGGCGAAATGAAAGCCGCTTCGGTTTCGGATGCCTACTACGTCCTCGAGGCCGCCCGCTCGGTGGTGATCATCCCTGGTTACGGGATGGCGGTCGCACAGGCGCAACACACCGTTAAAGAGCTCGGGGAAATCCTCGAGGAAAACGGCGCGGAGGTCTTTTATGCCATTCACCCGGTCGCCGGTCGCATGCCTGGGCACATGAACGTACTTCTCGCCGAATCCGACGTGCCTTACGAACAACTCGTGGAAATGGATTCCATCAACCCGCGCATGCCCTCGGTGGACGTCGCCATCGTGATTGGTGCCAACGACGTGGTGAATCCCGCCGCCGCCGACGACCCTGGAAGCCCGATTTACGGCATGCCTATTATCAAAGCGCACGAAGCCCGCACGGTCTATGCCTTGAAGCGCGGACAGGGCGCCGGATTCTCCGGACTCATCAACAAACTCTACTTCCTCGAAAAGACCCGCATGCTTTACGGCGACGCCAAGGAAACCGTCGCGTCATTGGTGAACGAGTTCAAGGGCTAGCGGGCGGGGCAGGTGAAGCGTGTTTATGCCCGAAGACCCACAACAGGAGGATAAGAAATGGCTGCAGGCTGGGATCCCCAACGAGTCGGGACAAGCGAACTCCCGACCCATTGATAAATCCCGACTCTATAAGGACTCCATACATAAAAAAGCCCTTAGCTGTGGATGAGCCAAGGGTTTGAAAATGGCTGCTCAGGCTGGGATCGAACCAGCGACCAAGTGATTAACAGTCACCTGCTCTACCGCTGAGCTACTGAGCAGCAACAAAGGCTTAGAAATTAGGCAGTGGTGTCCGGCTTTGTCAATAGTTTGTGGGACAAATCTACGAGCATGACAACTGGATGCTTACTAGGCGAGAATCAGGAAGTGGCCGCCGCGGCGGTAGATGCTCGCGGGAGGAGGGTGCTGTCGCAGCGGACGAGTTGGTGGTTGGGCTGGGCGGATTTTTCCTCGATGGATTGGAGGAGGGAGCGGATGGCTTGGCTCCCGATGTCTTCCCAGGGGATGGAGACGGTGGTGATTTCGGGATTGGTCAAGCTGCTGATGCGCTCGTTGGTCATGCCGACCACGGAGAGTTGTTCGGGGACTTGAATCTTGAGTTCGTGGGCGACCTGCAGTGCGCTGGCGGCGATGGAATCATTGGCGCAAAGAATGGCGGTGGGTTTATGGTCGACGGTGAGGAGGGCTCGGGTCTGCTGGCGGGCTTTTTCGATGTTCCAATCGGTACGGAGGACGGGGCAGTCGTCGGTTTCGAGTGGATGATTTTTGACGCAGTCGAGGAAAGCTTCGGAGCGTTCGCGGCTGGCTTCGGAGATTGCGTCACCGGCGAGGTGGGCGATGCGGCGGTGTCCGAGAGCGGTCAAGTGTTCCATGAGTTGGGCGACGCCACTGTGGTTATCAGACTCGACGCGTACATGTGGAAAGGAGAAGGCGCAATTGGTACTGGCGACGGCGACATCGTAGCGTTCGGTGGCGGTCTTGAAGAAGGCGTCGGTCTCGGGGGTGGGGTTGATGTTACAGCAAAAGAGGCCTTCAATGCGGGAGCCGAGGAGGGATTCAAGGGCTTGCTTTTCCTCGGCGGCACCCTGGACGGCTTCAATACGGAGGGAGTAGGGGCTGTCTTTAATAGCGTCAAGGGCACCGATCATGATTCGGGCACCCCAACCCTCGGCGAGCGCGCTACTCAAAATTCCGATGGTCATGCTGCGCCCGTCTTTCATGCTGAGGGCGTTTTTGTTTGGGAGGTAGCCCATTTCATCGGCGCAGGCGCGCACGCGTTCGGCGGTTTTTTCGGAAATGCCGAGTTTTTTGTATCGATCGTTGAGGATGGCCGAAACAGTCACCCGCGAGAGTTCGAGTTTGGCGGCGATATCCCGGATACGTATCATCCGTATAAAGCAAATGTTTGAGGAGCAAGTGGCAAGTTAAGAAAGTGTAAATTCATGGTTTAGGTCTGCCCTTGATCTTGACAGGCAGGGACGCTGAGCTTTACTCGTATAAAGTTTTTATTGATCGTGACAAATTCTCATCTTTACTTGGTATTTCTCTTAATGATTACACCCATTTCTTCCAATTCGACAGCGACCTCTGCGTTTGAACAGCGCCTCAATCCCCTAGGGCGCATCCTGGAGATCGAGGGTTACCACGTGTGGTGTTGTTCTCCGATATACGGGCCGGATGGTCGGGTGCACGTATTTTACTCACGCTGGCGTAACGAATACAAATTCTCTGGCTGGGTTTCGGCCTGCGAGGTGGCGCACGCGGTAGCGCACAAACCGGAGGGGCCGTATGAGGATCTCGGGGTAGTGCTCAAGGGCAGTGGCGGGGAAGCGTGGGATTCTTGGGCGATTCACAATCCGACGGTGCAGAAGGTGGGCGACCAGTATGTGCTTTTTTACATGGGTTCGGATGGCTCGGGTCTGGATATTGAGCAAAGCGATTTGCCGGATTTATCGGACGAGGCATATGCGAAGTATTTTACGGAATTGGTTTACAGCAAACGGGTGGGGCTCGCGATTGCGGACAGCTTGGACGGCCCGTGGGAACGGGTTGGTGATGGTCCGGTGATCGATGTAGGCGCTTCGGGCGAATGGGATGATGCCGTGGTGAGCAATCCGTCGCTGCTGCAAAATCCGAACGGTGAGTATTGGCTTTATTACAAGGGCTGGGACTGGGACACTGGACGTCGTTTTAATGGTAATCGCAAATATGGTCTGGCAGTGGCAAAGGACATCCGGGGGCCGTATGTAAAATGCGAAAAGAATCCGCTGGTTGATTTTTCCGACATGGGCGAGCGAGTGCAGTGCGAGGATGCCTACACATGGTAC
>CBFHXZ010000070.1:0-6214 GCA_965659965.1 Coraliomargaritaceae bacterium | reverse complement strand
TCACAAGTGTATCAGAAACAGATCAAATGCGCGTGGGGCAAAATACCGGTGTCGGTGCTACCACCACTGTTAACTTCAATACTGGATCTGCCTTTACCTCTAATCGTACTGAAATAGGCTATTCGCTGGGAGGTGATACCAGTGCTTCCAATGGTACATTAAATATTAATGACGGAACGCACTCCATCACAACCTTGTATGTTGCCAATAAGGCGCAAGCTTCCAATGCAAATGATGTTAGTGGAACCGTAGTTATTAATGCTGGTACATTGTCGGTCAGTTCGAATCTTTATATAGCCACTGCCTCTAATTACAGTTCTGGTAGTTCTACTGCAACGGTTACGGTTAATGGGGGTACTTTGAACTACACCGGTACCAGTGGTCAGTTTTATCTTGGTCACACTGGTAGCGGTACACTCCATGTGAATGGAGGAACGGTCAATCTTTCTAACGGGCTCAAGCTCTCTCATACTGCGAATGGTTCCTCGAATCTTAAACTGAGTGCGGGTCAACTCAATGTGACCGGCGGCTTCTTTGATTGGGGGGGTGGCAGCGCTAATATGGCATTCGAAATCAGCGAGGGTACCATGGTTTTAAATGGAAATCGTGTTGGTAAATTAGATCAGTATTTTGGCACTGATGGAACCAATGGTTTGGCTACCGTCAGTGTGGTTGGTGGCTTAGTGGACGATTCCGCTTACAGCAGTGTTTACACGCAGCAATTAAAACAGATTGAATTAGGTGGTTATACATTACATTACGGCTACGATGGCACTAATACTGGTGTCTGGGCGACTGCTGAAATTCCTGAAGCCTCTAATCTTGGCATCTTTGGTCTCGCACTGTTTGCCGGTATTTGGCACTTCCGCGCTCGCAAAGCGAATGCATAAAAAGCGATTTTATTTTTAAATTTTATAATTGCGGGCTCCCTTGCTGTCTAAAATACAGCGACGGAGTCCTTTTTATTTTCAGACGACTCGGATACTTCATGAATAAAAGCCGAATTCTTGCTACCTGTGCTTTCCTTTGTTTAGGAACTCATCTTAGGGCTGTAGATTACTATGTCGCAACCGATGGAAGCGACTCGAATGCCGGCACGCTCTTGGCTCCCTTTGCAACGATACAGCATGCCGCCACGGTTCTGGGCCCAGGTGATACCTGCTACATACGCGGGGGTAATTATTATCAGAGCACCGTAATCGACGGCTTGAACGGGACTTCGAGTCTGCCGATTACCTTTTCCAACTTCAGTAACGAAACCGTTACCTTCGACGGCTCTCAAGCGCTTGCGGATCTCGGGGCAACGACATGGACCGTGCACTCCGGTAATATCTACAAGACCACGCTGAATGCAGATATTTGGCAACTTTACGTTGATGGGGCACTGATGATGCCTGCCCGTTGGCCCAACGCCAGTCTGGACGACAACAGTGTGTTTGATTGGGACTATTGGGCATGGGGTAATGAGAGTGCCTCAAGTAATGGGGTTTTGGTAGATGAACCTCATGATGGTATTGATTTGGCGGCGACAAATTTGGATCTTACCGGAGCGATCGCAGTGCTGGATGTGGGGAGTTGGAAAAGCTGGACACGAAAGATAACCAGCCATACTGCGGGATCGAATACCTTTACCTACGACCTGGCGGATCTCTATATTTCAAGGAATCATTACTACTATGTTAGCTGTAAGCTCAACTTACTCGACGTTGAGAAGGAGTGGTTTTTTGATACCGATACGAAGACGCTTTACCTCTACGCTCCTGGAGGCGGAACTCCAAGCGGTGAGATTCGTGGTAAAACGCAAAGCTATGCCTTCGATGTTACCAATTCTTCTTATCTCACCTTAGAGGGGCTCGATTTTTTTGGCACGACCTTCAAATTTTATGAGTCCACAAATATTACAGTGGATAATTGTGAGCTGTTGTATCCGAGTTGTTCTAAACGAATGCTGGGAATCACGACTACCCCAGATGCCGCTGAAATGATGCAGATTGGGAGTCATCGTCCCTCGAGCTGCACCGTGAAGAACTCAATCTTCAAATATGCTGATAGTCATGCGATTGAAATGAATGGCCAAGACAATCGAATCGAGAACTGTCTTTTTAGGTATATTGATTGGTCGGCATCGGAGTTACCCTTTTTAATGGCCACTATTTATATGCGCGGATCGAATGCACAATTCGTGCGCAATACTGTCCATCACACTGGAGCGTCCCAGGTAATGAATTTTTATGCTAATACCGACAGCGGCATGTTGCCGCCCTTGGTTGAGTATAATCGCTTTTATCGTTTTGGCCTCATACAGGATGATGGCTCCGCTATTCATATCACCAATCCCTCGCAGCCGGGCTGTTTCATCCGCTATAATTGGGCCTCCGATTCGCCTCAATATGGTGCCCGTTTTGATGCGCCGATACCTCCCACGGTCTGGGGCGATAACGGAACAATGCACCACAACGTTTCCTGGCGCTGTAAAGGTGCCTTAATGGTGAAGGGTGAGTATCACTTCGTTTATAACAATTTAGGTTTTGATAGCGACCCCTTGAATGATATCATTGTTTTAGATGATTCCAACCGAAACGACACACCAGGAGGTGGAAATTTCGGAACAATTACTCAAAATAATGCCGCCAATTCACTCTCTGGCGATCGTAATGCGCTTGCGACGATTAACGGAACGGTGAGCAATAATTGGAATGGCCTTGAAAACGGACGGGAGCTCAAGGATGAGATAGTAGATACCTCCATACGCGATTTTCGACCTCGGCCCGGCTCAACTCTCATTGATGCTGGGATCGCGGTTTCCGGCATCACGCCGGCTTACAGTGGAACGGCTCCGGATATCGGAGCCTATGAATATGGATCCGAGAGCTATTGGATCCCCGGCTACCAGCCTACTTCGGCCTCCACGCCGATACCATCCTCTGGCTCCGTGGATCAGCCGCTCGATCGCGACCTTATTTACCTGGTCGGACGCGAAGGCACCGAGGCACGCATCTATTTTGGCACGGATGCAAGCTCCGTTCAGAATGCAACAGTGGATTCGGTCTTATACCGAGGTAGTTTGGTTGACCCCAAGAACATATTTTCGCCGGGTGACCTCGATCCTTCGACGACTTACTACTGGCGCGTGGACACAGTTAAGTCAGATGGTACGGTAGTGACGGGTCCATTGTGGAATTTTACCACCATGGCATATACGGGGATAACAAACCGCTGGCGATTTGAAGGGGATGCAAATGATACGTCGGGTGGTATCAATGGTAGCCTCATGAACGGTGCGAATGCCTCGGCTAGTGACGATTTTGTAGAAGGGGGATCCTCTCTTGCTACAAACGGATCGAACCAATGGATCAGTCTCGGCAATAGCAGTAACCTCCAAAATACTTTCAGTGCCAAAACGATTGGGCTTTGGTTTAAGACCTCAACGACGAGCAATGCGGATCCACAGGTTTTATTTGAAACCGGTGATCAGGCTGAGGGCGGGATTGCGCTACGCTTGAATGGTTCTAGTTTGGAAGCTGCCGTTGCCAGTGCTGGGAACACAACCACCGTTGCAATCAGTGGTGTCAATGCCGAACAATGGCATTATGCCGCAGTTTCGTATGACGGCGCGGCAGACAATCTCCTGCTCTATCTCGATGGAAACTTTGAACGAGCTGCAAGTGCGAGTCCTGCATCCGTTCCTTCCAGTTCCGGTTCCTCCGCGATTGCGGCAGTTGCCGGAAGCGATGCCTTTGGCACAACAGTTAGTGGGCAATATTTTAACGGACGAATCGACGATCTGCGCTGCTACTCGAATACCGCCTTGTCCTATTACGAAATAGTCGCGATCCATTCACTGGATACCGACGGAGATGGATTAATGAATGATTGGGAATTGCAAAACTTTTCAACCCTTTTGCTGGCAAATAGTCTTACAGATTCTGACACTGATGGCGTTCTGGATATCGACGAGCAAACTGCGAATACGGATCCCAACGATTGGAACAGTCGACTGACCGGGGCGATTCAGCCGGGAGCAGGCGAATTTACGATTACTTGGCCTTCGATCGCAGGCAAATCCTACCGATTTTGGGTCAGCAATGATCTTACCAATTGGAGTACTGAATCCATTCATTATGGAATAAGCGGTAGCCTAAGTACGGTATTCAATACTTCGCAGCAAAGCAGCGATACAAAACAATTTTTTCGAATTACGACTCCCTAATAAAGTCTTAGCACTTTGCTTTGAGCCTTTTTCCTGAATGGGGGCTTATTTACCAGCGAGGCTCACCTCTAAGGCATAGCCAACCCCCTCAGCAAGGAAAGCGGGCAGTTCGATCTCTACGCCCGCATCGGTTTTTTTCCAATTGAGATAGAGGCGTTGCCCAAGCATTCGAATCTTACGAATGGATTCATCATTCAGTGATTTAATAAGAATTTTGCGACCTTCTGGACGAGCCAAGGCGATTGCGTATAGTTTGTCTCCTTTGGCAGTGAACCAAAAGTCATCACTCCCAAAGTTAAAATCGAGCTTCGCCTTACGACGGTGCTCGGTGCCGCCCATTTTTAAGGCGGAATTTCCCTCGTGGTCGATGCGCCAGGGTTGGGTGCCATAGATGGCGTCGCCGTTGACTTGGAGCCATTCACCCACTGTGCGGAGGTTGGCAACCGCTTGAGGTGGCATGATTCCCATGCCGTCGGGGCCTACATTAAGGAGGAGGTTGCCGCCTTTACTGACGTTTGCAATGAGCCAATAGAGAATTTCAATCGGTTTTTTCCAGTCATCGTCGTAAGATTTATAGCCCCATGAATTGTTAGTGGTGGCAACACATTCCCAAGCGTCTTTGTTGATCTGATCTGGGATTACGTTGTCACCTGGGATGCCGAAATCACCAAAATGATTACCAATCCGTTGGTTAACAAGGATCTCGGGGTTGGCCTTATAGATTGTTTCGTAAAAGGCAAAGCTGTGGCGAGCCGGGATATAGATGGGCGTATCCAGCCAGATTTCGCACAATTCATAGTTGTTTACGAGTTCCCTCACCTGCGGCAGGGCTTTGTTCGCAATGTAGTCGTCAAACTTTACGGGCGCGGGATCAAAGTAGTTGGCAAAGACTTTTTTCTTCGGTTTTTCGGGTCCGTAGTCTTTGATGCCGGAATCACCGCCATCGCGCCAGTCCAGAGCATGCGAATAGTAAACACCGAAGGCGATGCCAGCGTTCTTGCAGGCGGTCTCTAGTTCGCGAATGATATCCCGACCGAAGGGACTGCCATCCACTGCATTAAAATCGCTGACATCTGAATCAAAAAGCGCAAAGCCGTCATGGTGTTTTGAGGTGATGACCATGTATTTCATTCCGGCTGCTTTTGCTACCGCAACCCATTCCTTAGCGTTAAAGCCAGTTGGGTTGAAGGTTTCTGCAAGTTTGGCATATTCTGCGCGGGGGATTTGTTTGTTGCGCATGATCCATTCTGCCACGCGCGGACCAATACCGCCTTCTTCCATCTTCTTGCCTTTGTAGATACCGCCAAGTTGCGAGTAGAGCCCCCAATGAATGAACATACCATATTTGTGTTCATTGAAGCGCTGATGCCCGCGCATTTTTCCCGGAGAACTGGCCATCGGTCGCCATTTGGCTTCCAGTTCCAGCATCTCGGGCGAGCCGGGCACGCCAGATCCCCAAGGTCCGGTTGCGGATAGGGAAAGATGCAGTGTGAAAAAGCATGTAGTGAGTGTTCTTATTAACTTCATATTATAAAAATAAATCTATTTGGTAGAGGTGGGAGAGGATGTTGCAACTCTCTCCAGAGCTTTACAAAAAAAAAGTTATCCGTCTATACGCATGAATATGCGTAGCTAATTTGTGCCCTTTGCTTTATATTTGTTGCAACAATCGGATGATAAAAACGCAGGATTAATTCTGTGCCCAGCGCATTCGACCTGTAGGCATAACTCCTGCATTGAATTGAAGTGGTTTCTTTTTTCTATCACCATGCAAAGACTAGCCATTTTCAAAGCTCCTGTAGTTTGCTAGTTTGCCATTTTTATTACCCAAAGAAAGTTAACGATGAATATTAAGTATCAGTCCCAGGCGGAAGCGGCAATTAACATTCAGCATTTGCCCTATCGATCGATGCCTCAGGGAAACATGCCAGCCATCGGGATGGGAACATTTGGCTCGGATCATGTTACGCATAAACAGATGGCCGAGGCAGTCTTGGGTGCTGC
>CBFHXZ010000069.1:0-6438 GCA_965659965.1 Coraliomargaritaceae bacterium | reverse complement strand
ATGCCGGCGGATCGTCAAAGCTACCGTCAGCGACTGTCTGACAGTCTCGACGAGGTCTTTGCGGAGAAACTCAACCCCGCGCATCATATCGACGCGGTGGAGTGTAAGCTCTTTGGTATTGGTTCGGAGAGCATGGTCGTCGGCTCCCATGAATTTTATATGGGCTATGCGATCAAGAACCAGACGGCGCTGTGCCTGGATGCGGGACACTTCCATCCGACTGAGGGCATCGCCGATAAGATTTCATCGGTCATGATGTATGTGCCAGAGCTCTTATTACACGTCTCGCGTGGTGTGCGTTGGGACAGTGACCACGTGGTGCTCTTTGATGACCAAACTCAAAACATTATGCAGGAGCTGGTGCGTTGTGATGTATTGCCGTGCACGCATATCGGATTGGATTTCTTCGATGCCTCCATCAATCGTATCGGCGCATGGGCCATTGGCACACGTGCAGCGCAGAAGTCTCTCTTATTAGCCTTACTGGAACCTCGCGAGCAATTGCGTGCTGCAGAACTTTCCGGTGACTATACTACACGCTTAGCGCTGTTAGAGCAGGCCAAGGCCTTGCCATGGTCGGTGATCTGGGAAGAATTCTGCCAACGCAATCAAGTGCCGGGCGAGTTGTCGCTGCTTGACGAGGTCAAAAGCTACGAAGCTGCGGTGCTTGTCGGTCGCCAATAAGAATTAATCAATTTGCTCCACTAGCGAAACATGCCATCAGCTTTATTTCATTCTATAGGGGGATTCAATGAAGTGCATCTCCAGTTTATTTAATAGGGGGCTGGACGTGCCGTTTTTTTATTTCGTTAGTGGAGCATTATATTTCAGTTTTCTCAGCGTATTAATAGTATGAAAAATCCCACCTGCACATATGATACCTGATAACGACTAATAGTCATTTATTCCTTCATTTCACATCAATGCCATCATATTTCGCAGCGAAAAGCCGCCACTAAGGTTCTATTCCCATAAAAATAAAATATGCCAAAAAAATCTAAAACCATCGAGTCACCTGTTTTTGAGGAGTTCGAATCAACCCCTGTTCCTCAACGCGCTCAGAAGGGCGCGAAAGCGTTCTGGGGCATGTATGCAGGTGAGCATGCCGCAGGGACTGAGTTCATGAGGGCCGCTCTTTCTACTTGCTGGAGTTAGCCTGCAGAATATTTTCTGGGGCTTGCTGCTGGGGAATTTCTTAGCGGTGTTGAGTTGGCGCTTTATTTGTGCGCCGATTGCCACGAAGGCGCGTTTAACCCTGTATTGCCACTTAGAGAAAATCGCGGGTAAGGATCTGGTTAAGATCTACAATTTAGCGAACGGCGTGCTTTTCTGTTTCTTAGCCGGCGCGATGATAACCGTGTCCGCCACGGCAGTGGGGCTTCCGTTTAACTTGGAGATGCCAGCCTTTGATGCGATTTATCCCAACAGTGCATCCTTTATTATGATTGTGGTGGCTGTGGGGGTCGTGATTTCAGCAGTCGCAGGATTTGGTTACGACGCGGTGAGTCGTTTTGCGAATATTGCTTCGCCATGGATGGTGCTGGTTTTCTTGGGTTGTGGCATCGTCGCGCTCAAGCAATTAAGCGTCGATTCGTGGGCGGGGCTTGAGGCCATCTGGACGGAGTCGATCAGCTTTGCGCAAGGCGGCGAGGTGACCACGTCGATGGGATTCCTCGAAGTCGTTTTATTCGCATGGTTTTGTAATGCCGCGATGCACGTCGGTATGTCGGATCTTTCGGTGTTTCGTTATGCTAAAAAAGCATCCAGTGGTTGGGCCACAGCAGGCGGGATGTATGTCGGACACTATATGGCTTGGTTGGCTGCAGCGTTGATGTTGGCAGCGCAGATTAAGCTGACTCAAAGTGCAGATCCAGTTCCTGGCCCGATGGCGTTTAACGTCGTCGGTATCGCAGGTATTATTTGTGTGCTGGTTGCAGGTTGGACGACTGCTAACCCGACTATCTACCGTGCAGGTTTGGCGTTTCAGGCAATGCTGCCTGGCACGAGTCGCTTGAGTATGACCTTACTTGCGGGAGGAGTCGCCACCACTGCGGCTATCTTTCCGGCGTTTGCATTTAAGTTGCTCGGATTTGTCGGCTTATATGGCACGATCCTCGCACCAATGGGCGCGGTGATCTTCGCCGATTGGTATTTGAGTAAACGAATCGGAGTGACGCCTTTTCACGCGGAAGCGAGTGGGAGTGGAGTGAATAAATCGGTTTTATTTGCGTGGCTCATTCCAGTAACTGTCTCGCTCTATTTTATTTTTGCGAAAGGCTTGAAAGATGGATCACTCGAAGAGCTGGTGCATGGTTTTTCAGTTCAGGCAGGCGAATCAATCTTTATACCGAGCGGTCGTTTACATGCCATAGGTGGTGGTAATCTGATTCTAGAGATTCAGCAAAACTCCGACACCACTTACCGTGTCTACGATTGGGGACGAGTCGGCTTAGACGGTAAGCCGAGAGAGCTGCATATCGAAGAAACTCTGCGTAGCACTGATTTCAACGACTTCGAGCCGACCACGGTGAAGCCAGAAGGCAACAGCCAGGTTTTAGCCGAGAGTGATGTATTTAACCTGTTTCGACGTTCTCTAAGCGCGGGCGAAGTGCTCCGTTTCGAAGCAGGACAGCCCCGTATTTTGAGTGTCGTATCCGGAGCACTACTTGAGGCTGATGGCTTTCAATTGAAGCGTGGAGACAACGCACTGCTGCCCGCCTGCATGAGCTATGCTTTTGAAGCGCCCGAAGACTGTGTTGTATTGATTACAGGCAATATCAATCGAACCTCAGGATTCTAATTTTGTAAGACGACCCTCATCGCTAGCGGTCGGGACGCTTTTCCGTTTTAGAAAATTAGAATCGGTTCGTAGTGCCATCCCCGTAGGCCGACCAAAAAACCTCCACGCAAGTGGAGTTTTTTTTGTGTCCGTAAGGGGTGTTGCACGGATCGCCCTAGATGGAGAGCGACTTGCTGACCTCGAAGACGCTGGTGACGATGCCGATGGCAATGAGAGTGACGAGCAGAAAGGCGGCTACGAGGGCGCCCGTGGAAACCATGGTGGTGAGGCGCTCAAGGCGCTTTGTCAGTTCGACGCGGAATCCTTTGGTGATTTCAGTCATGCTTTGGGCGAGGTTGCCGGTGTTTTCACCCACGGCAAGGACGTCGAGTGCGAGGTCGGGCATGATCGCGTTGCGACGGAAGGCTAGCGCAATGGAGAGGCCTTCGTTGACTTGTTGTCGGGCGGTGCGGAAGCGTTCGCGGAGGGCGCGGTTTTGGACGGTGCGTTCGGTGAGGCGCAGGGTCTCGGTGGTATTGATCCCGCTTTGAAGGAGGGTGCTGACGAGGTTGCCGAGTTGAAAGAGGTCGCCGTGGAGGGCGATTTTCCCAAGGAGGGGGATACGAAGGAGCCAGGCATCGGTCCGGGCGCGACCCGTTTCCGTCTGCCGCCATTGGCGGAGGGCGAGCACGAGGACAGCGAGGATCGCCAAGAGGAAAGGCCCGAAGTGGATGAGGAGGTCGGCACCGCCGATCAGGAGGCGCGCGCTCCAGGTCATTTCCGAACCCAGGCGTTCCAGCATGCCCTGGATTTGTGGCAGGAGGACGGTTAGGAAAAGGATGACGACCCCGACTGCGACGGTGCAGATGAATGCGGGGTAAAGCATACTGGCGAGCATCTTCTGACGGATCGCTTGTTTCTCTTCGAGGTAGTCGATGACTTTGGTGAGGATAGGGACGAGGTTGCCGGTGGCCTCGCCGGCTTCGATAACGTAGGTGCAGGAGCTGTTAAAGTAGTTGGGTTGGCGAGTGAGGGCGCTGGCGAGCGTGCTGCCTTCGCTGAGATCGCGCCAGAGGGTTTGGGCGAGGGTTTTGAGTTCAGGTTGGCTGAGTCGTTGGCTGAGGATTTTGATGGAGTCCCCGGCGGGCAATCCGGAACTGTGTAGTTCCAGTAATCGCTGCAGGAAGGTCAGTCCGGTTTTTTCCTTTTTGGGATGGCTGCTTTTTTGCGGATTCCCGCCGCCCGAAGATTCATTTTTCTTGGTACCGAGTAGGGCGAGTTGTGCGCGGATTTGCTCGCGAAGACTTCGCGTGCCCGCGCCGGATTTCTTAATTTCCTGCAGGCTGAGCGGGTTGAGTCCTTTGGCGGCAAGGCGTTGGGTCGCCTGCCTGCGGTCGGGAGCCTCGAGGCTTCCGGTTTCTGATGCGCCTGATTGAGTACGTGCTTTATAGTGAAACTCGGGCATAAGACCAAATCGAATGAAAGAGCATTGCCCTTTTAACATCGGTAAGTCGATGCAAATAAAGAAAATTTTAGAATTGGAGTATGGATCAAAGGATTTTAAGGGTGGTACTAGGATGATGTTTTCAAAATTTTTTTTTCAAAAGCAGTGGTGTCTATGTCTGGGTATGAGCTGGATGGCTCTTGCGATGCTCCCGGCGGAAACGGAGCGCCTTGAATTACCGAAGAGCATCCGTCCATCAATGCGTGAAGTTGCGATGCCGGAGATGGGCGATTCCAATTTGGAAAAGCTCTTGAGCCGATACTACGAATCAGGGCTGGGCGGAGCTGAAATCTGGGAAGGCATTACCAGCATGCGTTTGAAGGGGAGCATTTTAATAGGTGAGCAGCGTTACAAGTTGCTCTGTTATCAGCGCAAACCGGACCTTCTGAAAATGATTCTTAGTGGAAAGAGCGGAAAGCTCGAGCTCGGCTATGACGGAAAAGTGGCTTGGCAGTATTACGCCGATGGGGATCTTCCGGCCAGTGAGATGCCGCCGTTCGAGGCGCGGCGATTCATCCATTCTTCCGTCTTTGGCAACTACCTCATCTACCCCTATCGCGAGGGCAAAACCATTGATTACCATGGAACGGTTCGCGAACGCGGCACGGTTTGTCATCATATTCGGGTGACTTTGCCCAATGAATACCGGGTGGATTATTACATCGATATTCGGAATTATTGGGACACCAAGATCCTCAACTACGACGACAAAAACGGTGAAGTGACCAGTTTGATCTGCGAAGACTTCAGGATGGTGGATGGATTTCCGGTTGCCTTCAAGGTTACCAGCACACCAGAGGATGGAGCATTATCTGTACTCTCGCTGGATCAGGTTGACTTCAATATCGGGCTAACGGATTGGATCTTTCAAAAACCTAAGTAGATCCGTTCAACGGGACGGATCTACTTGAGAGGGGGTAGTATTTAAACGTTTTTGAAGCACCTTGGGGCTTACGCTGATTTTGTTTCATTACTTTGTATTTTACGTTCAAGAAACTCAAAATGATGCAAATTTACATAAATAATACTTGCAACTAATGTATGTTTTGAGAGTCTAGAATCTCATGACTACTTCATTATATGCTTTTACCCTGGCAACGTTGCTTGCCTTTTTGAGTGTCACATCAGTAAATGGGCAATCAGTATCGACCACACCGGTTGGTTATAGAACGGATACCATCCCCGCAGGTAGCACCGCCTACGCGCCGAGCTTTGTGCATACCGATACTTTCGTGGGTCAGATTAGCTCCTTGAGCGAGTCAGGCGGCAACACCGTTGTCACCCTTACGGAATCAAGCCTCACCGCTTCCGCACTCGATGAAGGCTCGATCTATCCGGCTTATTATTTAGAAGTTACGGAAACGGGCAGCAAAGAAGGCTACGTCTTCGACATTATCAGCAACACTGCATCCTCAGTGACGGTATCAGGCCTACTTGCCAGCGGATTCGGGCTGGATGGCAATGAAACACTCAGTGGTTCTGAAACAATCGTTATTCGCAAACACATGACCGTAGCGGATATCTTTGCGGGATCCACCGGGTCTCTGGTCGCCTACAGCGATTCCGTGAAGTTATTCAATGATGATAGCTCTATCACACTGCTCTACTGGGATGGTACAATGTGGACACCCAATTTTGTGGCAGATCATTCCTATAAGCCGATTTATCCAGGCGAAGGCTTTCTGACTTCTTTCGCAAGTTCTGTTTCCTTGACAATCAATGGACACGTCAAAACAACCAAAACCAAGGTGCCCGTGGTTGCCGGACTGGTCAATCTGGTTGGAAATCTCGCACCCAGCGATACCGATATCAATGGCTTTAATGCAAACACAACCCTGCAGGCATACTCTGATTCCGTTAAAATTGTTTCACAAGATGGTAGCTTTACCACCCAGAATACCTACTACACCACTGGTAGTGTAATGACGCACGATTTCTCCACGGATCACGGCGGCGATTCAGTCACGGGTCACAATGCAGCTCTCTTCAGCGTCGGTTCCAGCGCCTACATCACTCTGCCAGCAGCATACACTGCAGATTAATTAATTTTTTGTTTGCACTAGCCCGCAAACAAGGACTTTATATATGTTATTACTCTAGATTACCCATGAAGAACAACCTACTACTCAAGATAACGGCTTTGTCGGCGCTCGCT
>CBFHXZ010000068.1:0-6546 GCA_965659965.1 Coraliomargaritaceae bacterium | reverse complement strand
ATTTGCAACGAGACCATGCGCGATCAGACCGGCAGTTGTGGTCTTTCCATGACTCCCCACCACCGCGAGCAAACGTCGCCCCTTCGCTACTTCCGCTAATAATTCCCCACGGCGCATGACCTCTAACCCCGCCTCACGCGCGCCTTCCAAAAGCGGATGATCAGAACGCAGCGCACTGGAGTAAACCAACACATCAAAGGATTGTAGTTCCTCCTTAAAAAGAAAATCCCGTACATCCACCCCGGCTGATTCAAGCATACAGCGCACCCCGGTCTCCAATTGATCATCGTGACCGCAGACCGTGTAACCCGCCGTCGAGAGGTAGGCTGCGAGAGGCGCCATGCCCATGCCACCCACGCCCGCAAAACAAAGACTTTTACCTTCAAACCCCATCTGCACCCCCGTTTTCCAAGACGGCATGACCATCCGTCAGCGAAAGCAAATCCCTGGCAATATCTTCTGCCGCATGCATCGGATTAAGCGCATCCAGTGCGCTCTGCATCGCCGCCAACTTCGCTCCATTGCCCATTAATTCACATACCCAATGATGCAGTTCCGTGAGTTCGTCTTGCGCAAGAACCCGCGCGGCTCCCGCCCGGGCATGTGCAGTTGCATTGGCAGCTTGATGGTCGTCCGCGGCATGCGGATAGGGAATCAGGATGGAGGGTCGGCGGCACACCGTAAGCTCGGCAATGCTGCCCGCACCTGCGCGCGACAGCACCAAATCCGCCGCTGAGAGCACTTCCCCCATTTGCTCAGAAAATTGTACCCGCGTAAACTGGCAGGTCATGCCCTCCTGATTGGTATGAACCCGCTCCACGGTCTCCGCCTGTTTCAATCCGCTCACGCAATAAATCGATAGGCCCGTTTCTGCCAGACTTTCAAAATTTTCCTCTGCCCATTGGTTCAACGCACGGGCACCCTGACTGCCGCCAATGACAACCAGGAGTTTTCCTTCAAGCCTCAAGCCCAGCGCACGCCTCGCTTCCGACTGCGAGCGTGGTTCTATTTCCCGCCGGACGGGATAACCCGGGTAGCGAACCTTCGCGGCATCCACACCTTTTAAACTCAAGTCAGCGGGCAGGTAAACACGGTCGGCCTTCGGTGCGAGCCAACGCGTTGTTTTTCCGGGCACGCTATTCGCCTCATGCAAAGCGAAAGGAATGCCCCGCGCCCGCGCTGCCATTCCAGCAGCTGCCGAAAGAAAGCCGCCAAAGAGCAAGACCACTTCGGGTCCCTCGCGCCGTATCCACTTCGAACATTCAAAGAATCCCATGACCAGAGAGTACAGAGCTTTCAAACGAGATAAAATCCCGCCCGCAATTCCCTGCCCTGAAATCGGTACAAATTGTATGTGCTCGTATTTTTTGGTCAGGGCGGCATCCACAGTTTTACGACTCACGAGTAATAGACAACGATGCCCGCGTTCCATCAAAACCTCGGCAATCGCGATTCCAGGGGCGAGGTGCCCGCCCGTTCCCCCGCAGGCAATCAGGATGGTGCTCATAAATCGCGTTTGGGTTGCAGGGTTGAAAATTCCCATGTCCGGAAGCCGTTTAAAATGATTCCCGTAAGGGCAAACATGAAGACCAAATTGGAACCGCCATAGGAAATAAACGGAAGGGAAATACCCTTGGTCGGCAGGCAACCGGTCACCACGCCGATGTTAATGAGGGCTTGAAAAGTGATGAAGAGCAAGGCGCCCATCATGAGCAGGTATTGATACAGCCCCGGCGCGCGTTTGAGTTGCATCACGCCAACAAAAAAGAGGGTCATAAAGAGCACCACTACCCCCGCAGTAAAAAAGAAACCCAGTTCCTCGCCGATGATGGAAAAAATGAAATCGGTATGGGCTTCGGGCAGGAAAGACATTTGTTGTCGTCCCGCCCCAAGGCCCGAGCCCTGTAATCCGCCGGCACCAAAAGCGAGAATGCCCTGCCATAATTGGTAGGCGCTGTCGCTGCGGTTCCCCTCCACATCGAGGAAGGAGGTGATGCGTGCTAGCCGCACGGGGTCGTTGTAAACCAAAATGGCAAATCCCGTCAGCGCGACCATGGCTGCGGGAATTAAAAACTTCAAACGCATCCCCGCCAAAAAAAGGAGCACCCCTCCCACCGCTCCGCAGAGGAAGGTCGTCCCGAAGTCAGGCTCCAAGAGAATTAAACCGCAAAAAAGGCCGAGGATGCCGCACGGGATAGCAAAGCCCCGCAGAAATTGATCGAGGTATCGTTTGTTGTTAGAAAGATAATGCGCCAGGGCAAAGAGCAGGCCGAGTTTTCCGATTTCAGAAACCTGCAAACGCATGGGCCCAAAATCGATCCAGCGTTGCGCGCCGTTGACAGTCACGCCAATCCCGGGAATCAGCACCGCCACCAGTGCCAGAATAGCACCTCCACCCAAAACGTAGGAAAGCGGGCGCAAAGCCTCTAGGTTGATTTGCATCGTGAAAGCACCCGCCGCAATGGCAATCACCAGCCAGGTCACTTGTTTTCGCAGGAGAACCGAGGGGTCGTCATGCATCGCCTGTGAGGCACTGAAAAGCGCAACCAAACCCAGTAAAGTAAGCGCTATCACAACCAGACATATAAATACCCCTGCCGGCGGTAAACGTAGGGTAGCGCTGCGTCCGGCGGTGTGCTGTGCCATGCCCTACTCGATCGTCTGGTTGATAAACTAAATGAACTAGGGTGTGGGAGTCCGTACGACCGGAACTTCCGGAGATTCCTCAAACAAGGCATTCGGGTCGTTCACAACCGCAGGTGTGGGCTCAACGACCGGTTGGCTTGGGACTTCCTTCATTTGCACGATTGGTTCGGCCGGTGCGATCACCGATGGCTTGGGCGTAGGCGCTGGAGCGGCAGGCGTAATGGCCGGTGCAGAAATTTGCGGAGCAGCACCCTCGCTTACCGGAATGAGCAGTTTTTCTCCCACCCGAATCATATCCGAGGTTTTGTTGTTGGCCGCTTTAATTGCTTTCACACTGGTGTCGAAACGCTGCGCAATCCGACTCAAGTTATCGCCCGCCACAACTTCATAGCTGGTGGTGGCGGCATTAAATCCAGTGGGTTGATAGACATCGGGAGTCACGGTTCTCACTTCTGCAACCGTGCTTTGTACCGGAATACGAAGAACCCGACCCACCTGCAATACGTCATTTTCGCCCATGCTATTTGCGGAGAGCAGGTCGTTCAGACTCAAGCTGAACTTTTTGGAAATTGCCCACATGCTATCCCCGGCTTGCACGGTGTAATCATCAAAGGCATTGCCGGTAATCTCAATAGCGGGAAGCGGCTCTACAACAGCGGAATCCATCGGACGCTGTGGCTCAGCACGCATCGTGATATCCTCCGGAGCAAAATCGTTAAAGGCAGGATTCAGGCCGCGGTTTTCGCCCTTTTCGGGAATAACCTCATCCAAGCTGTTGGCCTTGTTCCAATCGGTTACCCCGCCCTGATCGTAGCGCGTTGGCGGTTGGGTTGAACTGCAACCCGGCTGCACAATCAGGATAGCAATGAGGCTGATATGAAGGCCGAGAACGACTCCGAATAGTTTGGATAATTTCATAATGATTAGAGTAAAAATACGTTTATAACTTTATTATTGTACAGGCTTGCACGCCTACAAACTTAAAACAACCGAATTGAAGTATTTTCCACGCTTTTTGTAGGACTCAAAAAGGTCGAAACTAGCAAAGCCCGGGCTGAAGAGAACATGGGCGGGTGACTCCTCCCGGGCGAGTCGTGAAGCCGCTTCAATAGCGGTGCCGCAATCCAGGGCGCTGGAAAACGGAACGCTGGCTGCAATGAGCGCCCGTTCCAACTCCGGAGCATTTTCACCGTAAATACAAGCATGAGTAATACGCCCTTTTAAATACGCTGCCAATTTGGCAGGATCCTCCCCCTTGCTACGCCCGCCCCCAATCCAAATCACAGACTCCTCGGGCATCGCCGAGAGCGCGGCCCGCACGGCGTGGAAATTAGTCGCCTTGGAGTCATTCCAATACTTCACGCCTGCTGCCTCCGCGACGACCTGCAATCGATATTCCGGCAAAACAAATTGCTGTGCCGCGCGCAATAATGCCTGCGGATCCAAGCCCAAGGATACCCACAGAGCTTGAGCGAGGGCGAGATTCTCATTTTGCGGCGAACCCTTAAAAGGCGAATCCGCCGCGAGCCCATCGAATTCCACGGTATCCGATGACACCATCAAACCGTTTGCCTGCACTTTAAACTGCCCCATCGCAGCGGAAACCTCCCCACCATAAACAAACGGCAATCCGGGCTTCAGGCATTTTACCAAGCTCCATTTCGCGTAAAAATACTCTGCCGTGCCCTGATATCGATCCAAATGATCCGGCGCAAAATTTGTCCAAACCAGCGCGTCCAATTGGAGACCTCCTGCCAATTCCGCTTGAAAGGAACTGAGTTCGCAAACTGCCACGGCTCCGGCTTTATTGGATTCAGATGTAACCGCTTTTGATAACGGAAGTCCAATATTACCGCATGCCACAGCTGCCACGCCTGCTTGATTGAAAGCGGCTGTCATTAATTGAGTGAGCGAAGTCTTACCATTGGTTCCGGTCACACCGTAGATTTTCCCGCGCCAGGATTCCGCGGCATAGGCCGTTTCTCCCAAGCAGGGCTTGCCGCTCGACTGCGCCATTTTGCGCCAGGGATGCCCCGCCCCAAACCCGGGACTGATTACAATTCGGTCGACCTCAACGAGATCCTCAGCCTTTAAAAACGCTCCGCCTGTGTCCGACTTTTCATCAAAAACCACTGCGGTGTCACCCTTGGTACGCGCTAAATCAGCGGCGGCTTCTCCGCTGGCACCCATTCCAAGAATTGCAACGCGCTCGCCCATCCTAGCGCAACTTGAGGGTCGCCAAACCGACCATCGCAAAAATTAAAGAGATGATCCAAAACCGAATGACCACCTTGTTTTCGTGCCAACCCGCCAATTCAAAATGGTGATGAATAGGTGACATTTTAAAGATGCGTTTTCCGCGCAGTTTAAAGGAACCAACCTGAAGAATAACCGATAAGGCTTCGCAGACAAAAATTCCGCCGACGATCACTAGGGTGAAGGGTTGGTGAACCATGAAAGCAACCATTCCGATCAGTCCACCCAATGCCAGCGAACCGGTATCGCCCATAAATACCTCAGCAGGATGGGCATTATACCAGAGGAAGGTAAGACTCGCCCCCAGAAGGGCTGCACAAAGCACGGTCAGTTCCCCTACTCCCGGCACAAAGCTGATAAAAAGATAGTCCGCCATGATGGCGTTACCCGCAACATATGCCATGATAGCATACGCCAAAGCCGCGGTGACAGTGCAACCAATCGCGAGGCCGTCGACTCCATCCGTTAAATTAATGGCATTGCTGGAACCCGCTAAAACGAGGAATAAAAAAGGCAGGAGCAAAAGAAGCGGCATTTGTTCCATAACCATCTCTTTATGAAAAGGCATCCATAGTTCACGCATTTTGTCTGCGGATTCGGGGACACTCAACAAGAGCAAGAGCGCCAGACCCGTAAGGAGTGCCTGTCCGGCAAGTTTCCATCGTCCCGACAAACCACGGCTGTTGCCCTTCGAAACTTTCAGGTAATCATCCAGAAAACCCAAAACCGTAAGGCCACTGTAAACGAGTAGCGCCGTCAGGACATACACATTGGGACGCGCCCAAAGCAGGGTGCTCACAATAATCGAAGCCGCAATCATCAACCCACCCATGGTAGGCGTCTCGGCTTTCTCCTCGTGCAACTCAGCGAGATTCCCCACCTCGCTCGCAGTGCGCATAGATTGCCTTGCCCCCAGGAGGCGCAAACGTGCGATCAACCAAGGCCCCAAAACAAAACCGATTCCCATTGCGGTCATGCCCGCCATGGCAGAACGAAGCGTAAGGTAACGGAAGAGGCGCAAAGGCCCGAAGAATCCTTCAAAATCGGCGAGATAACTGAGCATATTAAGAGTGGGTAAGTTTTGATTTTAGGGTTTCGGGCAGCAATGCTTCGAGCGTAAAGTACCGGCTCCCCTTTAAAAAGACCGCGCCCTCAAAAGCCGCAATCGCCGATTTGATTGGATCGACTGACGCGGCAGTCACAATCTGTTCGGGCAGTACGCCAGCAGCATCTGCACCGGCCGCATAGGCGGTGGTCCATTCGTCTGGCCCGACCAGCCAAAGCCGATCCTGGGGACGCAAGCGCAGGGAACGCCCCAATGACTCATGCAAGGCAACTGCGGCCTGTCCGAGTTCATTCATGGCGCCAAGCACATAGGCACGCGCTGCCTCAGTGGGCACGGTTGCCTCAAAAGCAGTCATCGCATCCCGCATGGAATCGGGGTTGGCGTTGTAGCAATCTACATAAAAAATCTGGTTTCCATGCTCGAGGCATTGCCCGCGTTGCGCATCGGGTTCCCAGGATGCAAGGGCGGCCTTACCCACCGCGAGATCCGCTTCCAAAATTTGAGTCGCCACAATCGCAAGGGCGGCATTGGAACACATACCAGGACTTGCCGAGGCAAAGGGATACAGGGCCTCCAAT
>CBFHXZ010000067.1:0-6739 GCA_965659965.1 Coraliomargaritaceae bacterium | reverse complement strand
GGCAGTGCGTTGGATATCTTTGGGGGGTCGGGCGTACGCTATGCCGATTGCCTTCGATGGAATCAGGAGCAAGGCCTATCGGCTACATAAGGGGGCTTAAGCAAGGTATTTTGAAGCTTGCAAAGTGCTTAAATCACCGTGTTATATATAGGTATCCATGGAACTTCTCAACCTAGGTTATGCTATCCTTCTAATAAAGTTATCTATCAGCGTATTGTCAATAGTGGCGGGCTGCTATTTGCTTGTGGCATCGGATGATGTAAAGCGTGACATGCGGAGTTCTATATGCCGAGCACTTTTCAACGTCAACAACGCCATACCTATGAACGATTTCAGGCGCATTCTAAACTGGGTAGGCAGTCTTGGGGTGGCTTTTGGTTTGATTGCAAGTTGGTTTTTGGTGCTCAAGCCATTTTTGTCGTAGGTGGAATTGAGCGACTTGATCAACAGAAAAAGTAAGTCCGGCTGATGGTTTCAATTATTCTTGAACAGATTAAACGACATGATTTTGTTTATCATTTGAATCATGAAAACGGACCCAAAGTATGAAGCGGAGATGCCCAGTTGGGAGGCGGGCGTGGTTGAACTCTTTGTGCGCGGCGCAAATTTGGTGGGGTTGCCCCGTTCCGTTGGTGAAATTTATGGCAGTCTTTTTTGTGCGGAGAACCCCTTAACCTTTGATGAATTGGTGGCCCGTCTGCAAATCAGCCGTGGCTCGGTCAGCCAGGGTTTGAAAGTATTGCGCCAACTTGGAGCGGTAAAAGTGCATTACATTGCCGGAAGCCGAAAAGACCACTACATTGTAGAGTTATCGATGCAGCAGCTAGTCCAAGGCTTTGTTCGGGATCAATTAGGGCCCCATTTAGAGTCAGGTAGCGCCCGGCTTCAGGAAGTAGGGGCATTAGTTGAGGCCGAAGCGGATCCAAAGAAGCGAACGCATGCAGAGCAGCGCTTCAGGACATTGCTGTCATGGCAACAAAGTGGACAAAAAATACTACCTTTGGTGATGGCTGTGCTGGGCGGGCGAAAATTTTTCAGCAAAGAGAGCGATAATCCGGATAGCGTTATTTAAAATACAGCGCCCCCTTGCCTTGGAATGACGGCGAGGAAGTGGTTGACCTTGCATTTTGTGTGCAATGCGACAACATCGGGAAAAGTAAAATCTGTTTTTTTATGGTTTTGTCGTTTGTATTTTTTGTGCTACTGGGCTGCCTCGTTTCCTGGTTGGTAACGCACTTACTATTAGGGGCGCGCTTTGCTAACGGCAATGGGCGAGGAGCGCAGCACCATCACACGCACAGCGGAGATATTCCCCGGATTGGAGGCGTTGGAATCGTGACTGCCTTTAGCTTGATATACCTCTTGTGTTTCATCTTTCTTGATGATCGCGACAACACCTCCCTGATAAACTATGCGGTCGCGGCAGGTGCAGTGAGCGCTTTTGTTTTAGGGTTTCTCGATGATTTTCGTCCGCTTTCGGCGAAAACAAAATTTGCCGCCCAAATAGTGCTCGCTCTAATAGCCTACTACAGTGGTCTGTCGATTGAGAAGGTTGCCGTCCCATTTACCGATACGACTGTTCAGTTAGGCATATTTGGAATACTTGCTACGGCCTTTTGGTTTGTGGCGATCATGAACATCATCAACTTGATTGATGGTTTGGATGGCTTGGCAGGTGGAGTAGGGTTGATGCTCATGCTTTTGCTGGTTTATTTGAGTTTTCAGAAGGGAACGCAAATATCGGGGATTCTGGCGCTGGGAATGACGGGGGCTTTATTGGGTTTCTTGTTTCACAATTTTCCGCCGGCCAAGGTTTACATGGGGGATTCCGGGGCATACCTAATTGGCTATGTTATTGCGGCGCTTTCGCTCATGAATGCGGAGAAGGGGACCGTTTTGGCGGCACTTCTAGCACCAGCTTTGGCACTGGCACTCCCGATTGCGGATGTGGGATTTGCGATGTTGCGACGCGCATTCCAGGGATTGCCCATGTTTCGTCCGGATCGTGAGCACATTCATCACCGTTTAGTTCGGGCAGGCTTGTCGCATCGTAATACCGTATTAGTGCTCTATGGCTTCTCGCTGCTGGCATTTTTTGGCGGCATTATGGTCTTTACCTGGCAAGGGCGTTTCCTGCCGCTGTTCTTTGGCTTTGCTTTCGCCATAATGTTAATAGTCCTTCGCGGCCAAAATTTATCGCTTGCCGGCTTGCGATCTGCAATTGGGAACTCATTGCAAAACAGGCAAGACACACGAAATGCCATCAGCCTACAAAACTGGTTTGTGCTTGAAATTGAGCGCGTTGACAGTGGGCAAAGCGTTTGGGCGGACTATCATTTTTTTCTAAAAAAATTGGGTTTTTGCCGAGCGGAAATGCGCCTTGGCGGCGAGTTGCGGTCCTTTTTTATTCCGGGGACACCCTACGATCATACGGAGATTCTATGGAGCTCAACCATGTCCTTAAATGCCACTGAGGACTCTTCGCTCGTGCTCTACGGGGAGAAAGATAATTTTTCGGAGGCACAATTTGAATTGTTTTGCGACATCGCGCAGGAAGCTTGGTCGAAGGCCGAAACCCGCTGGCGAGAACTTCACAACAGCCCCCTTGCCTTTGAATCAGAGGCCTCCAAGCCCAACAATTATCGAACCCAACGGGCACGCAATCTATATAGACCCACTTATTAGAAAACTGTCGGCGCCTTAATTCGTTCGATGATGCACAAACCTGTTTTACACGCAGAAAGGTACCGTATTCAAAAGCTAATACCCGAATGCTTTCTATACCCGGAAAAATGGAAACGGTCAATCTGTTCATTTTTTCTTGAACAAACTAGCCCTTACACTCATATTTCAGACTGTTCGAATGAGATTTCATCGCTCTTACAGGAACAAAAAACCCGGCTCCGGTCCTCAGGTCCAAGGGCGGTAGCGTCTCAAAATACTAGCACTCAACGACTGGATACCCAAAAGGCGTAATTACAACCCCTACTGAACAATGCGCATATTAATTACTGGCGGAGCTGGCTTTCTTGGCAGTCACCTTTGTGAACGTCTTTTGAATGAAGGTCATGAGGTCGTCTGCATGGACAACTTCTTTACCGGGCGGAAGGTCAACGTCGCCCACTTGATGGACAATCCCTACTTCGAGCTCATGCGGCATGATGTAGTCGATCCGTTCAAGCTGGAAGTAGACCAAATCTACAACCTCGCCTGTCCCGCTTCCCCGGTTCACTACCAGTACAACCCCATCAAGACCACCAAGACCTCGGTCATGGGTGCGATCAACTGTCTCGGTTTGGCGAAGCGCGTCAGTGCACGGGTCTTTCAAGCCTCCACCTCGGAGGTTTATGGTGACCCCTCCGTTCATCCTCAGCCCGAGGCTTACTGGGGTAATGTCAACCCCATCGGCATCCGCTCCTGCTACGACGAGGGCAAGCGCTGTGCGGAGACCCTCTTCTTTGATTACCACCGCCAGAACGGCGTGGACATCCGAGTGGCCCGCATCTTCAACACCCACGGCCCACGCATGCTTGCGGACGACGGACGGGTGGTTTCCAATTTCATTGTCCAAGCCCTGCAGGGAAATGACATCACCGTTTACGGCGAAGGGCAGCAAACCCGATCCTTCTGCTACGTCGATGACCTCATCGAGGGCTTTGTGCGCCTCATGAATCAGGATCAGGTCGTCGGCCCCATGAACATTGGCAACCCCGGTGAATTCACCATTCTAGAGCTCGCCGAAAAAGTCCTGCAAATTACCGGCAGTGCCTCAAAAATCATCTATGAGCCCATGCCTCAGGATGACCCCAAGCAACGCCAGCCTGACATTACCCAAGCCAAAGATATTCTCGGCTGGGAACCCACTGTTCCGCTCGAGGAAGGCCTTAAGAAGACCATCGCTTACTTCAAGGAACAATAAGCCTAAGCTAAAGCGCTTAATCAAGTATTACATTTTATTAAAAGTAATACCATGAAAATGACACAAAAAGGCCAGATAACCGTGCCTCGCGATCTTCGCAAGCGTTACGGCATGACCCGAGACAGCGAAATTGTCTTCGAAGCCACCGCTGGAGGGGTACTGCTCCGAGCGAAAAGCACGGGCCGGACGCAGCGTCTGGCGAGAGCACTGGACAAGGCGCGGGGATCCGCCGACGCAGGATTGAGCACTGATTCGGTAATGGAAATTACCCGTGCTTAGATGGTGCTCGTTGATTCAAACGTTTTAATCGACCTTTTCACAGACGATCCCAATTGGGCCGAGTGGTCTCACCAAGCACTACTTCGAGCTGCGCAACAGAATTCACTCGCGATCAACCCTGTCATTTATTCAAAAATCTCAATCGCCTTCACTGATCTCGGCAAACTCGACTCAGCCCTCGAACCACTTGAGGTCAGTCGACTGGAACTGCCCTATCAGGCCGCTTTTTTAACGGGAAAAGCTTTTCTAAAATACCGCAGACAGGGCGGTAAAAAAAGTAGCCCGCTCCCCGATTTTTTCATCGGCGCTCACGCGCACTGCAAAAAAATGAAACTCCTGACCCGCGACAAAAATCGTTTCCAGGGTTATTTTCCGGGCATCAAACTTATTTCTCCAATAACGGAAGAAAACAAATAATTATGAAAGTACTCGTCGTTGGAGGAGCTGGTTATATCGGCAGTCATTGTGTGCGTCAACTTAAGGCCGCGGGGCACGAACCCGTCGTACTCGATAACCTTGTATTCGGACACCGGGGAGCGGTTCACAAATCCATCCCTTTCTATGACTGCGACCTCGGCGACCCCGAAGCGGTCGGCAATATCCTCCGCGAGGAACAAATTGAGCTCGTTATGCATTTCGCGGCCTTCGCCTACGTGGGCGAATCCGTCACCGAACCCCGCAAATACTACGAGAACAACTTCGTCGCCACCCTTCGCCTCCTCGAGACCATGCTCGACAAAGGGGTAAAGAAATTCGTTTTCTCCTCCACCTGCGCAACTTACGGCGAACCGGAAACACTCCCCATGGTGGAGTCTCTCCCGCAAGCTCCCATCAATCCCTACGGGCAAACCAAGCTCGACGTCGAGAACTGCCTGAAGGCATTCGCGCACGCCTACGGACTGAGCTTCGCGGCCTTCCGCTATTTCAATGCCGCCGGAGCGGCGGAGGACGGCTCGATCGGCGAAGACCACCATCCCGAGACCCACCTCATCCCCCTCGTGATCGACGCCGCCACCGGACGCCGCGAAAACATTAAAATCTTCGGCACCGACTACCCGACTCCCGACGGCACCTGCCTCCGTGACTACGTCCACGTGGACGACCTCTCCCGCGCGCACATCGCCGTCTTTGAAAAACTCAACGAACCCGGCGCAGCCTACTTCTACAACCTCGGCACCGGCACCCCCAACTCCGTCCGCGAAATCATCACCGCAGTCGAGCAGGTCACCGGCCTCAAAGTTCCCGTAGTCGAATCCGAACGCCGCGCCGGCGACCCGCCCGCCCTCTATGCCGACTCCACCAAAGCCCAGCAGGAACTCGGCTGGGAAATTCAATACACCGATATCAAAGGCATCATCGCCACCGCATGGAAATGGCATCAGGCGAATCCAGAGGGGTTTAGGGTGTAAGTAACAATTCCTTATGCAGCCAGAGCACTTAGAAAATATATTTATTGCCCTTAACGAAGCAGAAGTTCGCTACCTCGTCGCAGGTGGACTCGCCGTTATGGCGCACGGCTATTTGCGCATGACGCGAGATCTGGATTTGATCCTAGCGCTTGATGGCAAAAACCCTGAGCAGGCATTGACTGTTCTTGACAGCCTCGGCTACCAGCCCAATGCGCCCGTGGCATTAATGGATTTTCTTGATCCTAGGAAACGCCAAGCCTGGCGCGATGAAAAAGGCATGCAGGTCTTTCAAATTATAAGTGAAAATTTAGTGGATTGCCCGATAGATATCTTTGTTGATGAGCCCATCGAATTCTCAAAAATGTATGCTGCTCGAGTAGAATATGACCTGCAGCAAGCGCTTAAAATACCCGTAATTGGGCTAAAGCACCTCCGGCAACTCAAACAGGCCGCCGGACGCCCCAGGGATCTTATTGATCTCGAAGAACTGGATCAATTAAACAACGATCATGAAGAAAACTGATTCAAAAAATTGGGACAGTGTCACCTGGACGGGCGCAGAAGAAAATCGCCGCCGCCGGGATGCCCGCCTGAGCTTCCGCCAAAAACTCGAGTGGAACGCACAGGCTCTGGAACTGGCAAAACGCTTCAAGGCAGGCTGCTCCAAGGCACCGAGCACTCGCCCACGTTCAATTAAAAATTAAGCCATGAAAATACTCGTCACCGGAGGAGCCGGCTTTATCGGCTCCAATCTCGTCCGTCTGCTCATTCAAGAGAAGGGCGCTACCGTCATCAACCTCGACAAGCTCACCTACGCGGGCAACCCCGAATCCCTCGCGGACCTCACGGAGCATGAGCGCTATCATTTTGAGAAAGTCGACCTCTGCGATGCCGCAGCACTCGGCGAAGTCTTTGCCCGTTATCAACCCGACGCCGTCATGCACCTCGCCGCAGAGAGCCATGTCGACCGCTCCATCGACGGCCCCGGCGAATTCATTCAAACTAATATCGTTGGTACGTACAATCTTCTGCAAGCGAGTCTGCATTATTGGCGTGGCCTGCCGGAAGCAGAAGATGTTCGGGTTGAGAGTTCGAGTAGAGAGTCTGCCAAACAAGAACTGGAAACTAGAAC
>CBFHXZ010000066.1:0-6749 GCA_965659965.1 Coraliomargaritaceae bacterium | reverse complement strand
TCAACTCCAACACGGCGCACTTCCGGGTATTTTTCGGAAAGCCACATCGGTTTGCTTCCGCTAGGTGTTGCTAAAAAAACGAACATTCCTTCCTCGGCGAAACGGTCCATGACGCGATCGAGCCATTCAAACTGATACTGTCCCTCGTGCGGTTCCAGCGCTGTCCATGCGAAGATACCAACAGAGGCAGAGGTCACCCCCGCTTCTTTCATGAGCGCGATATCACGCTCAAGGATCTCCGGCGCGTGTTGCCATTGATCGGGGTTGTAATCCGCGCCGTAGAATAATCCGGATTGCTTTGGAATTCCCTTCTTTTGGTAGTCCATTGATTTAATTGAGTTACTTCAAAGTGCAGCTTGAAGCAACGACCAATAACGCGACTGCTCAAGGAAACGGTGCATGCGGTCAAAATTTGCACGCACTTCAGGGTTAGCGTCAAAACGACCAATCAACGATCCAAGCGTCTCAGAATCTTTCAATTGAATCTTTCCCGGCTCGGTATGCTGCGTCCCATTAAATCCGGTAACGCGGGTGTAGGCGTTGCCCTTAAAGTCAATCTTTTGGCGGTTGATCTTCTTTTGGGCTTTCCAGAGTCCCATACCACCGCCGCCCCAAGTGCCTTGATAAATCTGAGCCTCGCCACGGGTGAAGAAAACATTGTCCGTTACGGTGACGGATTTCGAGAAACGTCCACTCTCCCAGGGCGTATCAACAATCAGTTGAAAGACATCCTCAACAGTGTTGTAGATTACATTACCGTGGAGGCTTACGGTGTCGATAGGGCCGTTTAGAACGAAACCACGGATGCGGTCATTAAAACTGACGTTGTGGCGAATGATTGTGCCGGAGTTGCCAATCGATTGCCCGGAGTCCTGATGCTTCGACCAATTACAAATCAGAAAGAAGCCACCGGCGTTCTGCGCACTCAGGTTGTATTCAAAAAGGGTACCTGAGCAATTGAAGTCCGAGTCCAATCCCTGTCCATCAAACGTTCCGGCATAATTCCAAACCTCATTGAATCGTATGTGCGTATTTTTACAGCTCCACGGCCAGATGCCCACGCTCGGGCCTGCGTAGTGCGTGACTTCCTTGGTATCAAGGTCCTCAATGCGCTGACGCGCACCATACAAACGATTGTACTCGATCAAAGCACCCTCGGTTCCAATGGGAACAATGCCGTCACCGCCGATATCTTCGAGTAGATTGCCACGAATGATTACGCCCGTGCTCAAATTTGAAAGGTCGTCCCAGGGATCCATCCAGCCCTTGATCGCATCGCGGTCGCATCGCAATATGTGACAGTCCTCAATCAGGAGACCCTCAATACGAGTTGGCTTTTGTTTGTTGCTGACCTCCCAGCGGATAGCGGTTCCCCCACCCTTGTTTTTTGAAATCGATCCGTTGACATCGCGAACCGTCAGTTCACGCAAGGTAATGTTACGGTACACCCCGCCCCCATTCGCTCTTACCAAGACCCCACGTCGCTTCGCCTGCGGTTCTGGTCCGGTATTGGTAATTTCGATGCCCTCGATGATCCAATGGGAAACATTCTCCAAGATCAGCGCGCATTGAAATTTGCCTCGAGCCTCGATACGCGGCTTGGCACCCTCGCCGTAACTGAGCACCCGAATGGGCTTATCCTCGCTTCCGGAATCCTTAGAGAAGAATTGTCCGGGAAAAGCCTGCCCCGCGCGGAGCAGGATGCGATCGCCCGCCTTGAGCACTTGCTCATTTAAGCGCTCCAGGCTGCGCCAGGCAGATGTTTCGCTGAGACCGTTTGCGGTGTCGGAGCCGAGTTTGGCGTTTAGGTAATAATCCGCCGCCGAAGCAATGGAAACGGATAAAAAACCGAACAGTAGAATGACTTTCATGATAACTATTGCTTAACGCTGGACTCGCCCGGAAGCATTGCCGCGCATGAGTGTTTCAACTTCACTACGGTTGTTATAATTAAAATCGCCTTTTACGGAATGCGCGAGGCAAGAGGCCGCCACCGCAAAGCTTACCTGTTCCTGCGGGGTATCAAAATCACCGCAGGTCATGGCAAAGATAAGACCTGCGGCAAAGGAATCACCGCCGCCGACGCGGTCAATGATGTTGCGGATCTCATAGGGTTGGTAGTCCTCCCCGTTCATGGGCGCTAAGGCAGCAGCGTCGGAAGCGGCATCATAGAGCATCGCTCCCCAGTTGTTGTGGCTGGCGGAAATACTTTCGCGCAAAGTGATGGCTACGAACTGCACCTTCTCGAAGCGTTGGGCAATTTGTCGAGCGACGTCGGAATAGCGTTCGATCTGGAGTGATCCGGCATGCACATCGCTGTCACCTGCATGAATATCCAGCACGTCTGCAGCGTCTTCCTCGTTGCCGATAACGACATTTACATGCTCGAGGAATTGCGGCATGACCTCACGGGCGAGTGTTTGGGCGTCGGTTCCCGTACGCCAGCGCCAGAGGTTTTTGCGGAAGTTCAAGTCACAGGAAACCGTAACTCCCGCAGCCTGCGCTTTTTCTGCGGCGAGGATTGCGGCATGTGCCGCTGTTTCGGAAATCGCCAGCGTGATGCCGGAAATATGAAGCCACTGCGCATCCGCTAAAACGCCATCCCAGTCATAGGCGTCCCCCGGGCAAAGGGAAACCGCGCTGTGTTCACGGTCGTAGATCACACGACTTGGGCGCTGGTTAGCGCCGGTTTCGACAAAGTAAGCGCCGAAACGACCCTCCTCGCGACGGAGTACCGAATTCATATCCACTTCAAATCCCCGCATCTGACGCATGAAGGCGTCTGCGATGGCATGCTTGGGTAAGGCCGTCACAAAGCGGGCAGCACCGCCAAACATGGCAATAGAAGCCGCCACGTTGCTTTCGGCCCCGCCAAAGGTGAGATCCATTTCGCCCGGTGCGACTTGTTCAAATCGGTAGTGTTCACGCGGCGCAAGGCGCAGCATCACTTCTCCAAAGGTTACGACTTTTTTCATGATAAATGCTTCAATTAATTGGAAGTAATGGCAGTGGCACGTGCGGTGATGCCCGCCCAATCGCCCGAGTTGATGGCGTCGGTTTTGGCAATCCATGAACCGCCCACTGCGAGAATGAATGCTTCCTTAAGATAAGCCTCAGCGTTTTCGGCATTCAGCCCGCCGAGCGGAATAAACTGGATACCGAGATGGGCATACGGAGTCAGCATATTTTTCAAGTATGACAATCCGCCCAGGGGTTCAGCGGGAAAGAGTTTCAAAATATCACAATCGTACTCTAGGGCGGTCTCGATTTCACTGGGGGTGGCAATGCCCGGTGCGAAGGGCAGATTGGCATCCAGCGCTGCTTCGATGACTTTGCAATTCATCCCCGGGGCGACGGCACTAACGGCACCGGCATCCTGAACGGCTTTGATCTGTTCGGACGCAATCACGGTTCCAGCCATCACCTGCATTTCCGGGAAGGCCTGTGCTACGATTTGCATCGATGCAAGCGCGGCAGGCGTGCGCAAGGTGATCTCGATGCAACGAATCCCACCTGCAAGTAATGCTTCCGCAAGCGGTTTTGCGCTTTCGGTATTTTCGATCGTCACGGTGGCAATCGCGCGTGATGCCGCAATTTCCCGACGCATTGATTCTGAAAAGAGATTTTTCATTCTAGAGCGTTCCTATCTATTGGGCGTTTTCGTTTACCTTAGCTACATAACCAAGCAAGGTCGCCTCATCGACCTCAATGCCGAGTCCAGTCGAGTCGTTGAAATGTAATTTTCCATCTTTAATGCTATGTGCTTTGGTAAAAATCGAATCGCGCACAGGATGCTCGGTTTGATCCATCTCCAAATAAACGGATCGCCTCTCAAAACGCCCGGGGTTGTCGGGTAACATGCTGATTGCTGAGGCAGCGACGGCTTGATTCACTTTGAGACCCCAGCAATGCGGCACCACATCGGCATGCGCTGCAGAAGCGATCGCAACAATCTTCTGAAACTCAGTCAACCCTCCGCAGTAAGCGATATCAGGTTGATAAATATCGAGACTGCCCGCACCTGCGAGGCGTTCGAAGCCGAATCGGGTTTGCTCGCACTCACCCGCCGCAATCGGCACGGTGGTCGATGCTCGCAAACGCGCCATGTCGGCATAATTATCCGGAGCAAGCGGCTCTTCAAACCAATGATAGTCGAGTGATTCAAGCAGTTGCGCCATATCCAGCGCTTCCTTGAAATTGTAGGCGTGATTCGAGTCAGCGGCGATTTTCGTCTCGGGAAAACGCTCGCGGAATCGTGCTACGAGCTCACGGTCAAATTCGATATTTTTACCGATCTTGACCTTCAGGAAATCGTAGCCCTGTGCCAAATAGCCTGCGGCCTCGTCCAGCAACTCGTCGAGCATCTCCGGTTCGGCTTTGTCATTGCGATAATACATACCCGTGGCGTAACAGGGGATGGGTCCATCGGAACCACCGAGTAAAGTGCGAACCGGTACCTGTAATGCCTTGCCCTTGATATCCCAGAGCGCGATATCGAGTCCTGATATGGCCGCCATAAAAATACCACTGCGATTGAAATCGTGATATGCGCGCCAAAGGTGGCGCCAAAGATGTTCGTTTTGTAGAGGATTTTTTCCGATGAGCAGGGACTTAAAGTGATGCTCCACTGAAGCAGCAATCGCCATGTTAGGCCCATAACATTCGCCCCAGCCGATCGTGCCGTCCTCACAGGTGATCTTGATCAGGCTATTATTCTTGGCGGTGTAATACCATTGAGAGAAGCCAATCGCCCGATTGAGGTCAGCCCGCAAGGGAAAGCATTGAATGTCAGCAATCTTCATGGCCTTAGCGTTTAATGGAAATGCGCTTGATGTCGTAGTAATCATCCAAAGCAAGGCGACTGACGTCCTTACCAAAGCCGCTTTGCTTCAAGCCGCCGTGTGGCAATTGCAGTGAATAGAAGGCTTCGTTGATAAGAATATTGCCAAAGAGAAGGCGTTTCTCTGCTTCAAGGGCGCGAGTCAGGCTCTCGGTATAAACATAGGCGGAGAGTCCGTAGACCGTGTCATTAGCGAGCGCAAAGATGTCTTCCGAATCATTGAATGGCATCAGAGGCATGATGGGGCCGAAAATTTCCTCGCAGGTAAGTTTGGAATTGCGATCAACGTCGCGAATCAGGGTCGGCTCAAGGAAATAGCCCATGCGCTCGGCGCGCTTACCGCCGGTAACCACGGCACCCCCGTGGTTTGCAGGCTGACAAAAGTCCACCATTTGCTCGAGGCTTGCCTCGGTACAAAGCGGACTCAACTCCGGACCGTTACCAGAATCTCCCAGAAAGCGATAGCTCTCCATCAGCGCTTTTGCTTTTTCGATAAAGGCTTCGTAGATGGATTCATGGACAAAGACCCGGTTGGGCGCGACGCAGATTTGACCTGCGTTCGCCAACTTCAGCCCGACAATATCGGCAACCGCGGCATCGAGATCCGCATCCTCAAAAATCAGCACCGGTGCATCGCCGCCCAGCTCAAGGGAAAAGCGTTTCACGGTGGTGGGTGAAGCTTCGATCATCTTCTTTCCTGCCAGCGTAGAACCAATCATCGTGAGCATCCGTGGAATCTCGCTCTTCGCCAAAGCAGGGATGACTACCCTGCCCTGTCCGCACAGAAAATTAACCGTCCCCTTAGGAAAACCGACTTCATGGATCAATTCCGCAACGCGCATCGAGGCGACTGGTGTGCGGTCACTTATTTTCATAACCGAGGCGCAACCGCTTGCAAGAGCGGGTCCCAGTTTGTAGCCCAAGTTCAACAAGGGAAAATTCCAGGTGAGCACGCCAGCAACCACCCCGATCGGTTGATACGAAAGGAAATTCAAATGACCGCCATCGTAATCAGGAATAGTTTCACCGTAATGACGCTTCACCTCTTCGATGTAATAACCGAGGCAATCGACCAGCATGTTAAAATCGTAACTGGCAATCTCCTGCGTCTTTCCGGTTTCCTCAACCAGGAGATTCACAATTTCAGACTCCGCTGCTTTGAGCTTTGCGATCAATGCATCTATCAAAGTCTTACGTTCATTGATGCTAAAACTTCCGTAGGTGTGGCTGGCTTTTTGCGCCTTTTCCAGTGCGCGGTTGACGTCCGCTTCACTTGCTGCCGCAGTCGTTCCGATGCGCTCGCCGTTGGTAGGGTTAAAAACTTCAATGGCGTTATCGCTGTCTACCCAGTCGCCGCCGATATAGTTTAAGAGCTTCATAGTGCAATAGTCTCGTGTTTTAACTTTGAAAATCCAGCTCAGATTTATGCTTTCTGTATTCGGGCCAGGTCAGCGTGCCGTCTCCATTTGAATCGGCCTCAGGGTACTTTTTGAAATATTTATCCTTCCAGGCCTCGCCGGTATCCTTGTCTACCGTCTCGCTTACTTCTGCTTTGGGCGCTACGGAAAGTGACGCTTGTTGCGCAAATGTCTGGTACACCCTTTGATCCATCTCTTGCCTGAAGGCGTTCATTACGGATGCATATTCAGGTTTGGCAGCAAGATTAGTCCATTCGTAGCGATCGGCGGCGTTATGATAGAGTTCTTCATCACCATTGTGATAGCGAATGTAGCGCCAATCCTTGCTGCGTAGGGAGTAGCTTTGCTTGGCAGGATCGCGATCATTCCATTTGTGTATTGCAGTCAAAGCCGCCGCCGGCCCGGACCATTTTGCGCTGTCAGCTTCCATTAAGAAAGGTACGAGGCTATGTCCGTCCAAAGGCATACCTTGTTCATTCAAACGTGTTTCT
>CBFHXZ010000065.1:0-7349 GCA_965659965.1 Coraliomargaritaceae bacterium | reverse complement strand
GCAGGTTTAACGGAGCGTAGCGGAGATGGGGCGCATATAGTGCGAATCTAAAGGATCAGCCCAACGGGCTGCCAATCCTGTCACCCCGACCAAATTGACACTCGAGAAATCGGAAGTCGGCAAATTTTGGTTCTGAGTATTCCGCATCCATGCTTGACGAGTCGGAGAGTTTTTCCCAAGTTATGCGCTTCAATTAGGCCGATGGTGTAATGGTAACACTACTGGTTTTGGTCCAGTCATTTGGGGTTCGAATCCCTATCGGCCTGCCATTCTTAACCCGCTGAGGAATCGGCGGGTTTTTTCGTGGCGGATTGACAGTGCGGGCTGAAAGGGACTCTTTAAGGGGGATGTCATTACTGGATAAACTTGAAAAGCAATACGGCCACTGGGCGATATCGAATGTAATGCTGGGCCTGATTGTGGTGCAGTTGTTGGTTTACGCGTTGATTCTGGCGGGTGTGCTGTCGTTTGGGGCCATGCCCCTGATTCCCTCACGGGTTCTGGGAGAGGGTGAGCTTTGGCGTTTGATCACTTTTATCGTGTCGCCGCCCAAGATCGCGGGTGGTGCCATGAGCGGGCTGTTTCTGGCGATCTTCTGGTATATCCTGTGGATGATGAGTCAGGCCTTGGAGGCGGCGTGGGGCGCATTCCGTTTTAACCTGTATCTCTTGGCGGGTATTTTGTTTACGGTGATTAGTTCGCTGGTGGGTCAGTTGATCTCGCCGTCAGCACCGATCGTCATCTTTCCCGATTTTCTCTACCTGAGCATTTTCTGGGCATTTGCGCTTCATTATCCGAATATGGAGTTTTATTTGTTTTTTGTACTGCCGGTTAAAGTGAAATGGTTGGCGATACTTACGAGTGTCTTTACGGCCTTAACGATATTAATGGCGGGTTCAACTGGTGCAGCATTGGCTGAGGTGGGGCCGATCCTAAATTTCATTCTTTTTTTCAGGGTGGCGATGGTGGAATCCCTGCGCGCGAAACAACGAAAGGTGGCGCACGCGAGCGAGGTGCAAAAATGCGCCGAGGCGGCGCAACATATCTGTACCCGTTGCGGAGTGACCGATCGCAGCGAACCGGAACGGGAGTTTCGTTACCGCATGGAAGCGGGCGAGGCGGTCTGTGTCTGTGATGCTTGCCGCGAGGGCTGAATGAAACGCGGAGGGGTGGACGAATGCAAAGGGCTCAAGTGTTTGGAAGCCTACTCATATATGGGCACAAAAAAGCCCCGGCTGGATAACCGGGGCTATAAAGTTTTGGCGGGTGGAGGCTTAGGCCTTGGTCACTTTGCCGGCCTTAATGGCCTTTACAGAGACCCACATGCGTTTGACCTGACCGCTGGGAAGCTTGACGCGAATGCGCTGCACGTTGGGGCGGAAACGACGCTTGGTGTTTTTAACCAAGCTGGTACCGATACCACCGCTCTTTTTGGTGAGACCTTTACGGATGATGCGACCGCCTTTTACGGGGCGCTTGCCTGTGATTGCGCAGATACGTGCCATGTTTAAACCTTCGTTGAAATTGGAAACGGCTTAGAAAAGCAGGTGCACTGGGCTTGGCAAGTCTTTTTCCGGTATTTCAGGATTTGCGCAAGGCCGAGAGGACTTGGAATTTACGCCCCATGTGCGCGGGGTGTATGAGTTCCATCAGGGTTTGGCGGCGGGGGCTGAATCGTCCCGCGCTTTCACGGACAATAATCTCGGCAGCGGAGGCGGCGCGTTGTACAAAAAAGGCTTCCTGGCTTTCGAGAGAAATCTCCTTTAAGCCTGCACCTGTGCAAAGATCCTGAAGCGGAGTCCAGCAGACATCGCAGGTAATATCGGCAAGTCCGGGGTTCTGCAGGAGGTCTGTGCCGGGTTTGTGTTTTTGGTAAGTGCGTGCCGTTCCCGAGGGACAGTTTTGAAGTAATTCTTGCCAGGGTTTTCCGTAGTCGAACAGCAGCAGGAGTCCCTGCCAGTTTTGTTGGAGCAATTGATCGAGTGCCTTTTCGGAATCTAGAGGCCAGTCAAATTGATAACCTTCGGGCGCTTTTTCGGGCAGGCGTGGAGCTTCAGCGGCAAGGGGTGCGCTCAATTCCGACAACAGCACTTCCCGCAAAGCGCCATCTTGCATTTCCACTCCGCGCTCGCGCCATTTGCCATTAGTAAAGAGCAGTCGGTGAAAGGGCAGGGCATCAAGCCATTCATTTGCAAAGATAACGACCAAGCCCTCCGCTTGAATGGGATCTCCCAAACGAATCGTTTTCGCATCCTTGAACGGATGATCGGGCATGTTATTGAGGAGCGCCTTTTCCGGTTCGGCTGCGATTTCGATAAAAGTCACTTGCCCCGCATCTGAGTCAAGGAGTTTTAATGCGCCCGCAACCACCAGTTCTGAAAAGACCGACCCCAGGCTTTCAGCCGTGTAAAAATCGGCATTGAGCTGACGTCCCACGCGTTCCGCCTTGGCAGTATAGTAGCCGTAGTTTGGATGGTATAGGGCGATATCGATACAATCGCGGTAGCTGATCGGCCCATTCTCGCAAGCCTCCGCCAAGATCGCATTGATGTTTTCTGATTCTTCGTTCATTGAACTATGTAAGAACAAACACAGCACGTCGTACGCAACAAGCCCGAAGCCTTATTTTAATTTCATCCTGTATTTATGCTCCTCGCTATTGAAAGTTCCTGCGATGAATCCGCACTAGCACTTTTTGACCCGAATCGTGGTCTTTGCGGCGAGTGGGTGCATTCACAGATTCAATTGCACGAAGCCTATGGCGGGGTTGTGCCGGATCTGGCCAGTCGTGAACATTTGAATAACTTTATCCCGTTGCTTGAGAACTCAGGCATTTTGGAACAACAAGAAGCGCTTACCGGTATTGCCGTCACGCAGGGACCCGGTCTGGCGGGGTGCCTCGCGCTGGGCTTGTCCTTCGCCAAAAGCCTGGGACTGGCATGGAATCTCCCCGTGGCGGGCGTAAATCACCTAAGGGGGCATGCCTTTTCACCTTTCATCGATTTGCACCAAAAGGATTCCGCTGCATTCAAAGCGGCATTTGAGGACTGCCTGCCGCACTTGGGACTGATCGTATCTGGCGGCAACACCCTCTTGTTTGAGATCGACGAAACCAGTAATTTGAATGTTTTGGCAGAAACCGTTGACGATGCCGCGGGCGAAGCACTTGATAAAGGGGCGAAGCTTCTCGGCGTGCCGTATCCTGGAGGACCTGAAGTGGAGTGTCGCGCACAGGGTGGCGATGCTACTGCTTACGATTTCCCGAAAGCCATTGCGCCACGCAACGAACAACGATTCAGTTTTTCCGGACTAAAAACCAGCCTGCGGTATCGCATCGAGAAGCTATCTGATACGGAGCTGGAAGCAGCGATGCCGGATATATGCGCCTCATACCAAGCTGCGGTCATCGCACAACTCACCGGAAAGACCCAGCATATTATAGCTGCAGGGCAGTATCGAAGCCTTGGTTTATCCGGTGGGGTATCAAACAATAAAAGTTTGCGCGCCGCCATGCAGAAACTTGCCGATAAATACAGCATGTCCTGTTTCATAGCGCGACCCGAACACACCGGTGATAATGCCGCCATGATCGCCTTTGCCGCTTTTGCTGATACCGCCGGGCTTTTGTCTGAAACCAAAGACCAAGTTCTTACCATTGAGCCAGCACTCCGGCTTGCGTAAAGCAGGGCGACGGTTTGCGGAGCAAACGGGACGGTCACAATGGTGGCCGGACCCAGACTAAGGACGCAGTCCTTGTGCGCAGCCGTCAGGCAAGCAATCAATCGATTCGCAGTCGCAGGGCGACGGTTTGCGGAGCAAACGGGACGGTCACAATGGTGGCCGGACCCAGAATCGAACTGGGGACACAAGGATTTTCAGTCCTCTGCTCTACCAACTGAGCTATCCGGCCAAAATTGCGAAGGCTGTATATAGGCTTTCTGGAGCTTGAGCGTCAACCGAGTTTTTATAAATTTTCGTTGATCGGAAAAAGCGTGCTCGGAGGTAGGTTTTACTAGCTACCACGCCGTTCCAGTTCCTGCACAAGCTGGATGATGAAATCGGTATCACCCTTGAGTGCTTCAAGGCATGCTACTGCTGCGGCGGTATGTTTACGGGCTTCATTGCGGGCTCCGTCGAGACCAAAGAGGGCGAGGTAGGTTGTTTTATGGGCATCCATGTCGGCACCGGTGGGTTTGCCCATGGACTCAGAGGTCGCGGTGGCATCCAGGATATCGTCGACGATTTGAAAGGTCATTCCCAAGTGGTAGCCCGCTTTTTTAATCTGCTTTAATTGTTCTTCTGCGGGCTGACTCATTTGGAAGCCCATCGTCAGGGCTGCGGTGAGCAGGGCGGCAGTTTTGTTTTCGTGGATAAACGAAAGGGTTTCCGGGTCGAGGTCTTGTCCGGCGCGCTCAACATCCTCCATTTGACCCCCAATTAGTCGTACGCTCCCAGAGGCTGATGCGAGGTCTGAAATCAAGGCGTTGGCAAGCACGGGTTCGGCTTGATATTCTTTGCTAACCAACTCGAAGGCGAAGGTCAAAAGGGCATCGCCGGTCAGGAGAGCCGTGGCTTCATCGAATTCTTTATGACAGGTGGCTTTGCCGCGACGCAGGTCGCTATCGTCCATGCAGGGCAAATCGTCGTGGATGAGGGTGTAGGTATGGAGACATTCAATAGCGACCGCTGCTGGCTTGGGATCGATACTAGAAGGGAAAATTCGACTGGCAGCTAAGAGGAGTACCGGGCGTATACGCTTGCCGCCTGCCATGACGGCATAGCGCATAGCGGCATGTAGCCGGGCAGGGCGGGTGTCCCCGGCGGGCATGTATGCATCCAGAGCGAGTTCGACCTGTTTTTGAAAGTGGGTTAATTTTTCTTTTAATGCGGCTTGCACGGTTCTAAGTTGAGGCATGGAAAGGATGAATTGGAAGCCTTTATTCGAGGAACTTTGTTTTCGCATGTTTAGCAATCGTGCGCTGTGGCCGCGAATATTGCTGGGTGTTGCCTTGTCATTCGTGCCTTTACTGAATCTTTTCGCCTTCGGTTATCTTTACCGTTATACCAATCAGATACGCATAAGCGGTGACCTCGAACTGCCGAATTGGGAGGATTGGAATGGTCTGCTGCTGGATGGATTGAAGTTTTTGGCGTGCTGGCTTCTCTATTGGCTTTTGCCAATCCTGTTGATTGCCTCGCTGAATATTTTGCTCATGAAAGTAGAGCTGGGATTACTGGGAAAGATCTTGCTTCCCGTTGCTTCGCTTTGGCTTACTATTCTTTTTTCCGCTGCTCTGTACCGAATGCAGGCGCGGGAGCATTTTAAAGCGCTGCTAGAATTCGGGCTGATTTTGAAGATGTCGAAAGGGCTCTTGCGACCGCTGGCGCTCCCGCTGCTGGTTTTTTACGGCTTCCACGTGTTGGTATCACCGCTTTACGGGCTATCTTTCTTTGTCGGTTTCCTGCTTATCTTGAGCTACACCGTGGTCTGCTTAAAGAGCATGGAGCAAAGTAAGCGCCGATCACTTTGATGTCTGTTCGCCAGGAAAAGTATTCATGAATCCATCCACCTCCTGTTTTCTGTTGGCGACGCTCACGGCATGTGGTGTTTGGGCAAATCCGTCTGCCGCGAGGGAAATTGAAAAGGTTCACACGGATCGCGGTGCTTATTTTGAGACGGTTGGCATGGATCGAAACTCGGTTTACACCGTTGCCGAAGTGGGTCGGGCCAGCGCGAAAATCTGTGATGAATTTTTAATGGAGCTGCCTGTTTCGTTTCCCCAGCGCATCACGGTCTTACTGGATGAATCCTCACCTCAATCTACTGTGACAAAGGCTTATGCCTTGAGCATCGCGGAGGGCGGATTTGTGACACTGCGTATTTTTTGGAATGATGGATTAGTCCTCGAAGAGCTTTGCCATGCAATGACGGAGGCCTTTCTGCTACGTTACGTGCATTACAAATACGGACGGCAGGCAACCAGCGGGATGCGGGCTTGGGTCATCGCAGGCCTTGGGCAGAAATGCTTTGTTCGGTATCGTCCGGCGGAAACGGAAACCCTAGCGGCCAACCTACCGAATATGAGTCCGGAAATCGTTGCGGGTACGCTTGGATTATCGGCAAGTAAGCCATGTGATCGCACCGTCGCTTATTTATTGTTTGAATCATTTCTGGCATCGAAGCTTAAGCGTGATGAAAGAAGGCATTTGCTGGAATTAGCACTCGTCGGGGATTCGATTGAAGCCGAAATTGGTAAGAAATGGGAGGCAATTGCGCCAAATACTGGTGAAGCTTTGTGGTGGGAAGCGGGCCTCGCGTCGTTTGTGCGTAAACACAAGGGGAGTATTGATTCCATGGAAAGGTCGCGTCGATGGCTGGAGGGTCTGGCCAATATGGAAGCCTTTACGAAGAACACGGATGGTGCCGCCGCTGAGCCGAATTTGCGCGAACTCGGTGTGCGGGCAGTCGATGCAGCCATATTGACGGAAATAAAAGCACGCCAGACAGTGCTACTGAGAGGTATGCTTCGGGTAAACCCGCTCTACTACAACGCTGCTCAATCATTGGGGCGCTACTACGAACAAATATTATACGGCGAACCGGGCTTTCGCAGAACAGCAACCTTGATTGACTATTTGAACGATCTAAACGCGGCGCAACGATTACAATCGCTTGCTGAGAGGGCCCTTAAGACATCTAAAGGAGCAAGCCGATAAGACTCTTTGCTAACAGAAACATCACAATGAATGTGATGGGGTAGGCAATGCCGTAACCAATACTGGCACCCAGGGCGGGGCTTGTGAAACTTTCAGCTGAAGCCGCAAGGACAGGGGTATTCGTTAAAACATATCAAGAAATTCCGCTTCGCTGAGGATGGTGACTCCCAGTTTCTCAGCTTTTGCCAATTTAGAGCCTGCCGCCTCGCCTGCGAGGAGGTAATCGGTGTTGGCGCTGACGCTGGAGCTGGTGCGTCCGCCGGCAGTCTCGATTCTTTCGGTGGCTTCAGTGCGTCCCATGGTGCGGAGGGTGCCGGTGAGGACAAAGGTCTTGCCAAGGAGCGGGCCGTCCTTTGCCACTGTATTTGATTTGGAAAGAAAATTGAGGCCTGCTGAGCGCAAGCGTTCAATGAGGTTGCGATGTTCCGGTTCGGCAAACCAATCAACGATACTTTGCGCCATGATACCACCGATCCCGTCGATGTCTTCGAGTTGTTCCGTGCTTGCATTGGCAATGGCATCCATGGATTTCAGCTGCGACTCGAGATCTTTTGCTGATTGCTTGCCGACGTTTGGAATGCCAAGCCCGTGAATTAACTGCCAGAGGGGACGTTCCTTGCTGGCTTCAAGCG
>CBFHXZ010000064.1:0-7710 GCA_965659965.1 Coraliomargaritaceae bacterium | reverse complement strand
GGGGTCATCGAATCCGTAGTCCGCGAGGGTCTGTCCATTTTCGCGAAGGGTGCTCACGGAAAAAGAAGTATCTTCCTCAATAAATTGGAGTTGGTTGAGAATACGGTTCACCGAGAAATAATTGGCGGGCCACTCGAAGGGCTGTGTGATTTGCCAATTTTCGCCTGCACGGTTGAGGGCATGCGGGAGGTTGATCGCGCGCCCCGAGAGTTTAATCTGCTGCGCTCCGACAACTTCATCGCGGATATTTTCGGCAAGCTTCAGGGCATTTCTGTCGGCCACCTGCCCGCGTTGGTCGAGGAAAAAAATAAGGCCAAAGGCGAGGGCATTCAGCAGGAGGAGAAGGAGTGTGAAACGTATACGCATGGTGTTAGCGGCGTCGAATGAGTGAAATAATTATGCCAAGGGTGGCAACGCTGATGGGAAGCAGTGCGAAGTAGGTAAGGAGCCGGTTGAGGTCATCCTGACTCATGACGAGTTGGTATGAGCTCAGGGGCTGGGCGGGGATGTTGAGCAGGACGTTGCGGTCCAGCGCCCAGTTCAGGGAGTTGATCAAGAGGGTATAATTTCCATAAATTTGGAATCGGTTATTTGCCAGGAAGTCCGAATTTCCAAAACAGACAAGACGGCCGCCTGAGATTGAAAGACCCAGTGCGGAACTGGTGCTGCGCTGTGCTGCAACCGCGAGGCTGAGCGGGCCGGGAAGGTCGCGGCCAGCATCAAACGCGATGGGGCGTTGCGTTCGGTAGTCTTTTTCCGCCCAGCTTTTTGGGGAGGTACCGATGAGGTAACGCAGATTGAGGCTTTCGTCTGTGAGGCTGGCGGGGTCGATACGAATCGGGCGCGACTGCCCGAAGTATGCCGTGGCGTTGTAGTCGTATAGAATTTGACTGATGGGGTGCTCGCTGAAATGCCGCACAATCATATCGCCCTCCAGTGAGCGGTAGTTGGGGTCGATATCAATAGCGATGTGATCCTCGACAAGGATGCCCCAGTCAAAAAGAAGGTCGTTGAGGCCATGCTTACGGCCGGGTTCAAGGGTAAGCAGCATCCGTCCATTGCGGTCACTCATGTAGCGCCGTAATTTTTCAACTTCGGCGGGGGCAAGCGCGGCTTGTGGGGCAAGGGCAAGGACCATGGCGGCATCGTCGGGAACAGCCGCAAGGCGCGTGAGGTCAAGCTCTCGAAGGGTAAACCCGCGTTCCTGCAGGAAGCCCTCGAGGAGTGAAAGCCCCCGCGTGGGATGGACATCCCCAATACGCATTTCCCCGTGTCCGGTAAGGTGATAGAGCACCGGGCTTTCTTCGCTGGAGACTTCAAGAATAGCCGAGGTGAGAATGCGTTCTCCGCGAAAGCTGTGCCACTGCCCCTCCTGCGCCTCGTAAAGTTCCGGTAATTCAATCAATCGGGTGCGGTCATTTGCAGCGACGATAATGACGTTGTCGCGTTCGATATTATAGGCTTGGACGAGTTCGCGGGTGCGGGTGCGTTGTCTTAGGGCATCGACAAATTCCACGCGGACAAACGGCTGCCCCTCGCGCATGGAGGTTGCTTCGTATTCGAGGAGCAATTTATCGAGATCCTTGCGGATGCGCTCGAGCTCAGGGATATCACTGCCGGGTGCGATGGTGACGATGACATCGATCGGGGTTTGGAGTTGTTCCAGGTAAGCCTGTGATTCCGCGCTGAGGCTGAATTGTCGGTTTTGGGTGAGGTCAAAACGTTGAAAGTAGCGCGCCGCCAGGTAGTTGAGTGCAAAAATGAGGCAGATGCCCAGAAAGATTTGCGCCAAACGGTTGATAGCGCGCATACGGCGCGCAATGCGGAATTCGTTTAAGCGTGCGGTTTGCATTATGCTTTAGCCTCAATCACGAGGGTAGAAAGTCCCAGAAGCAGCACACCGGAACTGAGATAATAAAAGAAGGGGCGGGTGTCGACGACTCCGCGGGCGAAATCATCGAGGTGGCTGAAAATACGGAGGTAATCAACGGTGGCATGCATCCAGCCGGGAAGTGCGACCCCGCTTTGATTCAAGGAGCCGAGTTGTTGCCCCCCGACGATTACGACAAAGAGCAGGGTGAAGGCGAGCATCCCCGCGACCAGTTGGCTGCGAGTTAGACTGCTGGTGAATATTCCGATGGCGATAAAGAGCACCCCGCTGACTGCGATGAATGCAAAACTACCCAGCAGGGGGGCGCTGTTGAGGAGGATGGCGCTATCGTTGCTCTCGCGCAGGAGGCTGTCCGCGATAAGAGGGAAGCCAAGGGTCGCGAGCCAAAGCAAAAGATAGAAGCAATAGGCACCTGCAAATTTGCTCAAGACCACGGCGATGCGCGAGGTGGGGGTGGTCAGAAGGGTGTCCAGGGTGCCGAGACTGCGTTCACCGGCGATGCTGCGCATGGTCAGGAGCGGAACTACGAAAAAAGTCGGGATCCAGAAACTCTTGAAGAATTGCACAGTGGGCAATTCATCCTGCGGGGTGGTGATCATCTCGCGCAAGATCGCCCAATACATAAAGCCCATCAGGCCCAGAAACAGGGCGCCGGCAAGATAGGTCGAAGGGTTTATGAGTAGCATCCGTAGTTCGTGCTTTAAAAGAATCCAGAAATGACGCATGGCAGGTAGACGATTTAAGCGGCGGGGGTTTGTGCCCCGATGGTTTCTTCCCAGGAGCGTTTTGTGGCGGCAAGAAAGATGGCTTCGAGATTGGGAACCTGTGGCTCGAGGCTGTGTAGTTTCACTTTGGGCAAGCCTTGTAGGGCGGCGAGCATCTCAGGCCCTGCCTCGGCGGGATCATCTGCAATGAGGTGCATCTCCTGCAGGTCATCGGTTTGGGCTTCACAGCGGATGCACTCAACGGAAAGGCCTTTTGCTTCAAGAGCCTCCAATAGGGAAGCTTCTTCTCCGGAGAAACGCAGGCGATAGCGGTTGCCCGGCACAAACTCCTCGCGGAGGGCTTCATGCGTTCCCGAGGCAACGACCCGACCGCGGTTTATGATTACGACCCGGTCACAGGAGCGCTCGATTTCAGGAAGGATATGACTCGAAAGAATGACCGTCATGCGTCCCCGCAGGCTGTTGATTAATTTTCGGATGCTTTGGATCTGGTGCGGGTCGAGCCCGATGGTGGGTTCATCCATGATGATCACCTCAGGATCACCCAACAAGGCATCGGCAATCCCGACCCGTTGACGGAATCCTTTAGAAAGCGAGCCGATGATTTTCCGGCGGGCGGTGCGCGCGAGGTCGCAGGTTTCCATGGCTTCCTCCACTGCCGCTCTAATTTTTCGCGAGGGCACTTCCTTGAGGCGCGCGCGGAAACGCAAATACTCAACGACCCGCATATCATTGGGCAGCGGATTATTTTCCGGCATATAGCCGATGCGGCGCTTTACTTCGTGCGGGTGACCAGCGACCGAGATGCCTCCCACCCAGGCAGAACCGCTTTGCGCCGTCAGGATGCCACTGAGGATGCGCATGGTCGTGCTTTTGCCGGCGCCATTGGGGCCAAGAAAGCCAACAATTTCACCTTTTGCGACGGTGAAGCTAACGTTGCGAATCGCCCATGCCGCGCCGAAACGACGGGAGAGATTTTTAACGCGAATGCTGATATTTGGTTCCATGCAAGTTCCGGGGGGTCGAAAAATAAGGGATTGTATAAGGTCTGTAGCAAATTCACGTTTGCTTCAAGCACTCTAATACATGGCAACCGTACATACTTTTGCGTCTAAAAAGCGTTTCTTCTTTATTTTCGTTGGGTATTGGTTGAATTTATGAGCACATGATCGTCGACAGCGCAGGACTCGAAGAAGCCTGCCGCGCCGCAAAAAATGCGGGCGCGGTCGGAATCGACACTGAATTTGTCTGGAACCGGACTTTCTATCCCAGTTTGGGGGTAGTGCAAGTAGGCTATCCCAACGGAGAGGCAGTCCTGATTGACGCGCCGCAAATCGAGGACTGGTCGCCTTTCGCGGAACTGATGCAGGATCCGGGAATAATTAAGATCCTGCACGATGCACAACAGGACCTTACGATCTTACAGCGTGAGTGCGGAGCCTTTCCCAAGAATATTTTTGATACCCAGCGGAGTGCGGGGTTTGTTGGGAAATCCTCCACAATTTCCCTGCAGGATATTTTGAAGCAATTGCTGAAGGTGCGCCTTGATAAGACCGAAACGCAGTCCGACTGGCTTGCGCGGCCTCTCAGTAAGGCACAGATACGCTACGCTGAGGACGACGTGCGGAATTCCGTACGTTTGATGGAGCGAATCCTGGAGAAGGCCGATGCCCTGGGCCGCCGGGAATGGATCGCCGACGAGATGCGCTACTATGAAATAGAAAGCCTTTATCAAGAGATGGATCCTGATGCCGTGATGCCACGGGTGCGGGGGAGTGGTGCCTTAACGCATCAGCAACGCAATATTTTGCGAAGCCTCGGTGCATGGCGCGAAAAGGCCGCGCGGCGGCGGAACCTCCCGCGCAGTTTTGTATTATCCGATGATGCTTTGGTGAGCCTAACCAAGAAGACCCCGTCCACCAAAGGCGACCTAAAGCCAATCAAAGGCTTGAGCGAGCGCACTTTGGAACGAAACCGCGACCGCATCTGGAAGGCTATCGAGCGCGGCATCGCGGGTGATTTGCCGGAATTATTGAACGGCGCCAATCCGGGAAGCAGTCACGGTGAGGGCTACGAGGCCCGGGTCGATTTCGCTTTGGCATTCATCAAAGGCATTTGCATCAATACGGCGATTGATCCCGCCTTGGTCGGCAACCGTGCAGAAATCACCGCGCTGGTTGTGGATGCTAAAAATCCGGATGTCGACGCTCACCGCCTATTGCGCGGTTGGCGCGCAGAATTTTGCGGGAAGGCGCTCTTGGATTTACTGCAGGGACGTGGCAGCCTGATGATCGATCCCGAAACGAATCTTCCCAAGCAGGCTTAGCGCATCCTAGTGTTCGTGAGCAGGGCTGGGGTAATACGAGCGTAAGGCCTGAATGCTTTCACGTAGCACCTGTGCGGAGTCGGCATCCGCTTTTTGTTTCGCCTTCATGGCAGCGAGGATAACGGCATGGTGCCGTGCAAGGCGGGCGGTGTAGTCATCCTGACCCGGTTTTACGCGTTGGGTGAGAAAATAATCACTGATCGTTGCGATGATGCGTTGCGCATGGCTCTCCTTGTTTGAAACCCAACGAACGCTTTGGTTTATGGACTGGGCATCGGTTTTTCCGGCAAGGGAGGCGAGCGCAGTCACCGCTTTTTCAACCGTCGCAGCATCTTCGAGCATGGAGACTACCCGGGCGTTGTCATCATAGATTCCGCAGGGAACCTGGCAGTGTGCGAGGGCCGGATTGCCGGATCCCAGGAAGGCGGCAACTGCGAGGATAAGGGTCGGAAGAAAGAGAGGGCTGTATTTCATTTTTCTAAGCTAGAGGGTGTAGCCTGCCTTGGCAATAACGATGACAAATTCACCCTTCTGGCTGGCTTTGGCGACCCGTTTGCGAACCTCGCCCGCGGTGCCGCTTTCAATGGTTTCGTGTAGCTTGGTTAATTCACGGCTCACACTGATGGCACGGTCCGCCCCCAATGTTTCAACGATGTCGTCGAGGCATTTGGCGATGCGGTGACAGGATTCGTAGAGGACAAGGCTGTATCCAAAATCGTGATATTTGTTGAAGAAACGCACCCGGGCGGCGCGCTTGGGAGGAAGGAAGCCAACAAAAAGGAACCCGTCACTGGGCAAGCCCGACAGGGCGAGGGCGGTGATCGCCGCACAAGGCCCGGGCACCGCAGTGACGGGAAGATTGCGCAGGCGGCAAGCGCGCACCAAACGGAAACCGGGGTCGCTGATTGCGGGCGTACCGGCATCGGCAACAAGGACGATTTGTTGGCCGGAGGCAATGCGTTCGGCGAGCGGTTCGGCGAGGGAGGCTTCGTTTTCGTTGCGGAAGGAGACCAGCTCCGGCTTGGTTTCGATCCCGAGCTTAGAAAGCAGTTTGCCGCTGACCCGGGTATCTTCGCAGGCAATGCAATCCGCTTGGCGCAGTGCCTCAAGGGCACGGGGCGGGATATCGCCAAGATTCCCGATGGGAGTTGCCACGAGGGTGAGGCAGCCGGTGCTGGGCGGGTTCGACATAAAATGCAAATCGCGACCGGCGCTAGTAGTTGGCGCCACCGCCACCCATTCCCGGTGCGCCGCCTTCCCAGCTTTTGGGACGCCCCCAGGGGATATTTTGCTCGTCGACATCACTGTCGAGGCAAGCGGTGAGTCCAAGTGTGCTTAAAGAGAGGAGAAGAACGAAGCAGAGGCGGTAAGTTTTAATGCGTTTCATGGGGTTTATTTAATTATGGTTACAATGGATCCGGCGTCGACACGCTGACCATCGAAATTTTCAAGTAAATTGGCAACGGTGTAGGACTCGGTGGTTTTAAAAACGCGTGCTTTCCCGAGTGGAGTGCCGTCTTCAATAATTCTTACCTCATGGCCTGGCTCGAGTTCCAGGGTGGGGAGAGCGGAGAAAACAATTATTTGATTCTTGCGGTTGATAGAGGCGATTTCCGTGGGGGCGCTTATCTCGCCCGGTGCCGGTTTATAATTCGGGTCAAGCAGGCGGCCTTTGGGTCGGTTCGGTTGCTTGAGGTTATCTTCGAGAGAGGCGCGAAGGGCGCGTTCACGATCCAGCGCAGTCTGCAGTTCCTCGTTCCTCGCGCTCAGCGAGTCAATACTAGCCGTGAGGAGGTCAATTTCACGCATCTGACTGGCATTGGATTTTTTGCGCTCGGCATTCAGGAGTTTATCGCGCAGATCCAGCAATTCGTTGGTTTGCGCCAGAATGGTTTGCTCCGCGCGCTGTAGTTTTGCGGCCTGCAAGGAGGCTTGTTGCTCGGTGGATTGAAGGGTGGATTCTGTTTTGCTCATGACTTGCTTTGCTTTGGCGAGGGCAGCGCGTTCGCCTTTGATTTGTGCCTCCAATTCCTGGATGCTTATGACTGCCCGATCCAGTTCTTCTACCACGGCTTGATTGGCGCGTTCGGCCTGCCGCACTTCCTTTACTTGCTCGGAAAGGCTGCCGCGGGCTGTGAAATAAATAATGACCGAACAGATCGCGGCCGCGAGGGCGACGAGTCGAAGGATGTAGGAAAGGCGGTGCATAAAAAAATGAAAGGGGTTCAGTCTGCCCGGAAGGTGGTTGCGGTGATATCCGATGCGGGCTCGGCAGAAATACTGCGCTTGTTCGCGGCGAGCCGGTTGAGGATTTTGTAGAGTGATTCCGTGTCGTTTTCACGCCCAAGGGCTTCCGCGAGCTGGGGTGCAGAATAGGCTTTGCCCGGGCTGCTGCGCAGGATTTGCAGGGCGGCGACCTCCAATTCCAGGACTGCGGCAGCGGCTTTCTTGCCCGCCTCAACGCCCGGTTGATGGTAGGCATTGATGTTGACTAAGCTCGCATAGTAACCGACCGCACGTTCAAAGAGCGCGATCAGTTGGCCGACCGATTCCGGGTTGACCGCATCAAGCGTAAGGGTGATGGATTGGCGGCCTTTTTCGTACAGGGCATCCCGTGTTCCGAGATAGAAGCCCTGTAAATAATCCCCGGTCGTGATGTTCGGCTCAACCTCCATCGATTCCCCGGAGCGATCCTTGAGGACTTCGATAAAGATGACAAAGAAGTTGTGGACGCCCTCGCGCAATTGCTGGACGTAGGCGTGCTGGTC
>CBFHXZ010000063.1:0-7967 GCA_965659965.1 Coraliomargaritaceae bacterium | reverse complement strand
GCATGCAGAAATCCATTTCCTTCGGTAACCGACCCCCCACCCCCGAGGAAATGGATTTCTGCATGCCTTATCTTAAGGCGCAAATTGAAATCATAAAACCAAAAGTAATCATCGCGCTCGGCAACACCGCCGTGAGCGGACTATTGGGTCCCAACCCGAAGCGACGCATGGGACAAGTGCGCGGTAAATGGCATGACTACGAAGGCATCGACCTCATGATTACCTTTCACCCCGCCTACCTGCTCCGCAATGACACCCTCAAGACCAAGCGTATGGTCTGGGAGGATATGCTAGAAGTCATGCGCAAAACCGGAATGGAAATAAGTGAACAACAAGAGGGATATTTCCTCCCCAAGGACTAGCAGTGACGGCGGTCTAACTCACTGCGTGACCTTGAATGAAGGTAAGCTCTTCTTCTGATTTGTTGACTCCCACCTTGATGACTTCACCTGGCTTGATATCGCCACCGAGAATCGCTTCAGCCAGCGCATCCTCAAGGTGACGCTCCACCGCCCGCCGCAGAGGACGCGCGCCGTATTTCTCATCGTAGCCCTTCTCAATAAGGAAGGCTTTGGCAGAGTCTTCGAACTCAAAGCTCAACTCACGCTCCTTCAAACGGTCCGCAAGATTACGCAATTCCAGCGTGACGATCGACTCCATATCTTCACGTCCAAGCGATTTAAAGATGACCAAATCATTGAGACGATTCAGGAATTCCGGCTTAAAGACCCGCTTGGTCTCATCAAGAATTTTCTCACGAATCTTATCGTATTCATTGTCTGAACTGCGCTCGATTCCAAAACCCATGGAGGTGTTGCGCTGAAGAATCTCAGCACCGACGTTTGAGGTCATGATCAAAATCGTGTTTCGGAAATCAACCTTGCGACCCAGGCTATCCGTCAAGCGACCCTCTTCAAGGACTTGAAGTAGGAGTTGCACAACATCCGGGTGAGCCTTCTCAATTTCATCGAAGAGAACGACGCTGTAGGGCTTGCGACGAACGGCTTCCGTTAATTGACCGCCCTCTTCGTAGCCCACATAACCGGGGGGCGAACCAACCAGACGCGAAACCGCAAATTTCTCCATGTACTCGGACATGTCTATTTGAATGATGGCATCCTTCTCGCCGAACATTTCCTCAGCCAGCACTTTGGCAAGCAGGGTTTTTCCAACGCCTGTGGGCCCGAGAAACATGAAGGAACCAATGGGACGTTTCGGATCTTTCAAATCAGCGCGGGAACGGCGCAAGGCGCGGGCAATCACTTCTGTCGCACGACCCTGTCCGATTACCTCGGTTTGGAGTTTCGCCTCCAGTTCCAGTAACTTCTTGCTTTCCTCCTGCTCCATACGGGAGAGCGGAATTCCGGTCCACGCGGAAATCACGTGCAGTAATTCGTCCTCACCAACGGTGATGCGGTTTTCCTCTCGCGATTGCTTCCAAGCATCGACTGCGTCCGACTGTTCTTTACGTAGTTTCTTTTCTTCGTCGCGAAATTGCGCGGCTTCCTCAAATTGTTGCTTGCCGATGGCGTTTTCCTTTTTTTCGCAGACGGTCTCTATCTTACCGTTCATCGCCTCGATTTCCGGCGGTCGTTTCAAGGACTCAATGCGCGCACGGGCACCCGCCTCGTCAATGACGTCGATTGCCTTATCCGGTAGAAAACGCGAAGTGATGTAGCGCTCCGATAGGCTTGCTGCCGCCTCCAGTGCCTCGTCCGTGAAATTACATTTGTGGTGCTCCTCGTACTTGCTGCGAATGCCCTTTAGAATGAGAATAGTGTCTTCGACTGAGGGCGCATCCACTTTCACTGATTGAAAACGACGGTCGAGGGCGCTGTCCTTTTCAATGTATTTGCGGTATTCATTGAGGGTCGTTGCGCCAATGCACTGTAATTCGCCGCGACTGAGCGCCGGCTTGAAAATATTAGAGGCGTCCATTGCTCCCTCTGCTGCGCCGGCGCCCACGATAGTGTGCAACTCATCGATAAAAATAATAACGTTCTTGGCGCGACGGATTTCATCCATAACCGCCTTGATGCGTTCCTCAAATTGACCTCGGTATTTGGTACCCGCGACCATGAGGGCGAGGTCGAGAGTAATAACGCGTTTCTCCTGAAGGATCTCCGGAACCGCGCCCGCAGCAATTTCCTGAGCGAGCCCCTCGACAATAGCCGTCTTGCCGACTCCAGCTTCCCCAATCAAGACGGGATTGTTCTTGGTGCGGCGGCAGAGGATTTGAATGACACGACGAATCTCGTCCTTGCGGCCGACCACGGGGTCCATCTCACCACTCTGAGCCAATTCGGTCAGGTCACGGCCAAATGCCTTGAGGGCAGGCGTCTTGGAATCCTTACGGTCCTCAGGTGAACCACCGCCGCCACTTGCCGCCGTCTCTTCCTGCTCGCCCGTGAAGTTGGGATCGAGTTCAGACAAAATTTCGTTACGGCAACGCTCGATATCGATGTCGAGGGATTTGAGCACGCGGGCAGCGACACCCTCACCTTCGCGCAATAAGCCAAGCAACAAATGTTCCGTGCCGATGTAGGAATGATTCAAACCCTTGGCTTCTTTGCGCGCTAAGGCCAAAACCTTCTTCACCCGCGGGGTGTAGGGAATATTTCCTGAGGGCTTGCTTTCTGGTCCGGTGCCCACCTGTTTTTCAACGGCGGTGCGAACGGTTTGCAAGTCGAGGCCCATTTTCTGTAAGACATTGACCGCGACGCCCTGACCGAGATTGATTAAGCCCAGCAGGAGGTGCTCGGTTCCGATGTAATTATGATGGAAACGATCCGCCTCTTTGCGCGAGAGCGCCAAGACCTGTTGAGCACGGGGAGTAAAGTTATTCAAAGGTTCCATATACTGAGATGTTATTTCGTTTCGCTGGAATTGTCAAAGGACAAGGGTGGAAGTTTTAAGAGCACCGCACGTAGTTTGGCGGCACGGGCGGTGTCGCGCAGTTCCGGCGCGATGTCAGATTTTACCTCGTATTGAATATGACCGGGTTGGCACTCGATAAATAAACGGTCTATCTCTGCCCTGCGGGATTCGGGAAGAAAATCGAAATCCACGGCAAGCCGCAGCAAGGAAAGCAGGTGCATGGCCTCGTTTGAACTGAGTACGTACGCGTTTTGGACCACGCCATAAGCACGACCAATCTGGTCGAGAAGACTGGCGGGGCTATCCTCGTAGTATTTGAAACGGGCGTTGATTTCCTGATCGATGATACTTTTCAAGACGCTGCCCAAGCGTTCCAGAATATCCTCTTCCGTTTCGCCGAGGGTTTGTTGATTGGAAATTTGAAAGATATGCCCGGTGGCATCGGAGCCTTCGCCGAAATGCCCGCGCACGGTGATGCCCAGTTGCCCCACCGCCCGGGTGACCTTTTCCATGTTTTCAGTAAGCACCAAGCCCGGCAAATGCATCATCACCGAGGCCCGCAAGCCCGTACCCAGATTCGATGGGCATGCAGTTAGATAGCCCAAATCCTGCGAGTAGGCGAGCGTCAGGTGCTCGTCTATGGCATCGTCAAAGGCGTTGATGCGTTTCCAGAGCGACTTGAGATTAAATCCTGTCTTGAGGAATTGGATGCGCAAATGGTCTTCTTCATTGATCATAACGGAACAGGTCTGCTCCGCGTTGATGTAAACCCCACAACCCTTGGAGCCTTCGATCAATTCCTTGCTGATTAAATGACGTTCCAACAAAACCTGTTTCTCGAGGTCAGAAAGTTTTTCGAGTTCGATAAAATTACCGGACTCCATGCCTTCAGTAGACCTGATGTGTGAGACACAGTCCGACAAAACGTCCCGTCGCTGTGACAGATTGGCACGCTGAGGAAATGGAATGCCGGCGAAGTTGCGCGCAAGACGAATGCGTGTGCTGAGCACCACGGGAGCGGTCCGCTTAGAGCTCTGTGTGAGCTCGGCATTTTTGCCATCTATAATTGCCTCAATCATTGATTTCCTCGTTTGTGACGGATTCATTGAAACTTTCTTCCAAGGCTTGGATTTGATCGCGGTATTGAGCGGCTTTTTCGTAGGCCTCCTCTTCCACGGCGCGAGTGAGCGCGGTCTTTAAATTATGCAGCTGAGCGTTGTGGCTTTGACGGCTCAATGCGTGAACAGGAACCTTGCCAACATGGTTCAGCCCGATGTGCATATCCTCTAGAATCGGCTCCAGAAGCGGCTCAAACGCAATATAGCAATCCGCGCAACCCATTCGCCCCGTGCGTCGAAAATCTCCGGTGGTGCATCCACAGGAGGAGCATTGTAGTTGCCCCTCCTCAGCTTCGAGCCCCGCATTTGACTGCACCAGCATTTCCGCAAGAGAATACCCCTCGGGATCCGAGACACCCTTTTGCTGGGCGCAGTTCTCGCAAAGATCCACCTTTTGAATCTTATTATTGATGATCTGCGTCAGATGAACTGTAGCGGCCTCGCCGCAAAACTTACATTTCAAGTAATCACTCATGGAATTAGTTTGGTTCTATTTTTTGAAATTAGCAAAATTAAAGCGATATTTCACAACGAGTCGCGGTTAAATCTTACGGATTTATAACCATAATTTTGCATCAACCGTGCCAATTCCTGCCCGCCTTGTATGCGGGGCACAGTTTTAGAGCTTGGTTCCGTCCTGAGTAACGATTTCGCGGAAGGCCTTGAGGAAGCGTGCGGTTATTGGGCCGGGCTTACCGTTTCCAATGGGGCGGGCATCGACCTCTACAATGGGAATGATCTCGGCAGCAGTTCCGGTCAGGAAAAGCTCGTCTGCGACCCAGACATCGTAGCGGGTCAAATTAGCCTCTTCCCACGGGATACAGAGCTTGTCGGCTATGGCGAGGGCGGTATCGCGGGTGATTCCCTTAAGCGCGCCCGCGCTGGCAGCCGGGGTGACAAGTTTACCCTTGTGAATCACAAAGATATTATCCCCGGTACACTCTGCAACATAACCCTGATCGTTGAGCATGATGGCCTCGTGATAGCCAAGGTGCTGTGCCTCAATTTTCGCAAGAATGTTATTGAGGTAATTCAACGACTTGACCGCAGGCGGAAGGGCAGAGGGATTACAACGCCGGGTCGGCACCGTGATAATCTTCAAGCCATTCTGATAAAACTCCTCGGGGTATAGCTGTATGGAGTCCGCGATGATGATCAAACGCGGGTTGTCACAATTTTTGATAGATAGGCCCAAACTGCCCTCCCCGCGTGTGACGACCAAACGGATATAGCCGTCGCGCAGGCCATTGGCTCGGCAGGTTTCACAGACAGCCTCGCTTAGCTCCTCACGACTCCAAGGAAGCGGCAGCATGATCGCTTTAGCTGAGAACTCCAGCCGCTCCAGGTGTGCATCGAGCTTGAAAACACAGCCATCGTAAAGGCGGATGCCTTCAAAGATACCATCTCCGTAAAGAAGCCCGTGGTCAAAAACTGAAACTTTGGCATCCTCGCGGTCAACCAACCCATTATTCATGTAGATTTTCATAGATGATTCTATGATGCCCCAAGAAAACGGTTTGTCTAGTCTTCAAAGTGATGCTTTGTATGTTCCTCGCTTTTTTGCAAAAACTACCACCATGGGGAATGTTTCATGGAGTTTTATTCCTAAACCAAGAATTTTACAAATTGGATTTGATTCCAGTTGACAAAGCTTTATGCGAAACTCAATTCTACAGGTTAGTGGCTGCTGAATGTTGCCTCTTGAAATATGGAAAATTTTGCTGACCAATGCCTGGATATGGCCCGCTCGATTCTGGGCCATAATTTAAATTCTATTAGCGAACAGGGAACGATCACCCCTGTAGCTGGAGAGCAAAGCCGCCTCGACGAGCCCGGACACGCCGCCCTGGCTATTGGCGAATATTACCGGGCTACCAACGAAACCAAACTGGACGATCACGACCTAGTCGACTTAGCGGCACGCTGCGTGACCGCGCAAGCCTTCACCGAAGAAGCCTTTGAAAACGGACTGGCCTACTCATCGCTGGGTTTGCTGTCCTTTGGTCCCTCCAAGGAGCGCAATCAGGTCTGGGAACGACTCCTTGACCCGACCCGCGAACAATTGGATCGCCAGCTCCTCGAGCGCAGTGATTACGAAAACCATTTTCAAAGTTTCAACATCGCCAAGGCGGTAACTCGTTTCAGCCTTGGACTCTCAAAGAAGGACGAAACCGGACGCCTGATTGATCGCTTTACCGATCGGATTGAAAGCAACTCCAGCGGGGGCTTTGTCGATGATGCCGCAGGAACGACCGGCGGTATTGGGGGAGCCTTCGACCTTTACGGTGTGATGTCCTTTGTCTTCATCCGTCAGGCCCTACAATTGCACGCCAATATTAATTTGCGCGAACGGAAACTTCCCAGCTTGCGGAGTCACAGTGAAAAGTACCTGAAATTGATCCCCGACATCGTACGCCAAGATGGTGTGGGCTGGGCTTTTGGCCGTTCAATAGGCGCTTACGGACAGATGCACTGCATCAGTTTGATTATGCAGGCATTGCGCGACGACTGGATTTCTGCCGACCAGCGCGACCTCTACCTCGATACCGCCCGCCGTCTGTTCATCAACTTCTTTGCGACCTACCTCGATCAGGAGAACGGAGACCTTGTCATTCGCGATGCCGAGCGCAATACCGTGGGCTACCACACCACCCGCATGGCAAATTTTGATGCCGCCCGTTACCTATGCCAATGGGCACGACTCGCGCGTTCCATCGGAGGGAGCGCAGCACCCTCAGCACCAGTATCCTCACGCAAGGTGGCACGTTTTGTCAATTTCGACAAATCCCACCGCAAGGAACAAGGACTCTTCCTGTACCAGGATCCGGACAGCGGCCTCGCCTTTCAATTGCCCTTAATCGGCAATATTCCAGAGGCGCGCAAGACCTCCGCATCTCTCGCTTTCCCCCACTCGCCCGGGATCTTTGATTGGCCCTCAGAAGCCTACCTGCCTATCATGACGCCGGAGCTTACCTTTGGCAACAAAGTCATCGTCCCCTCTTTCTACGGTAAAAACTGCACTACCAGCATCGGGCTTCGAAACGCCCTGGTTTTCAAATACGACCAACCGGAACTGATCACCGTCGATGAAGCTTTTGTCAACGGCCTCGGCAGTTGCAAGGTGACCTGGACCTTCCTAAAGGGAAAAATAACCTGCGAATACAACTTCAGTGTTAAACAACAAGTCACCCTTGACCGCCTCCGCTACGTCCTGGCAATCAGCGCACCCCACAGCAACCACCGCGTGGGTACCGCCTTTACCCTCGGTGCCGAGGGTCAACGCGCCAACGTCATTCGCGATGATTTCCAAGCAGAGTGGAGATCCCTTGAGACCGTGACTAACGATCCCAAGTACCGCACCCATTACGGCAACATGCACTACCTACAAATTCTGGAGCGCGACCACAAACTTGTCATGCGCCCGGGTGTGCAGTACCGCCTCGCCCTATCCTTTGAGCCGGATATCACCTTCGCGGACGAATAACCCCCATTCCACCTCCCATGCTTTCCAACCGTATCATTCCCTGCTTGGATGTGCACGGTGGCCGTGTGGTGAAAGGCGTGAATTTTATAAACCTCGTTGATGCGGGCGACCCGGTCGAACAAGCCAAGGCTTACGAAACGCAAGGTGCTGATGAATTAGTCTTTCTCGACATCACAGCATCGAGCGATGAACGCGCCATTATGCACGATGTCGTGGAGCGCACCGCCTCGGAATGCTTTATGCCTCTAACCGTAGGCGGAGGCATTCGTACACTCGAAGACATTCGGGCGATGCTCAACGCGGGCGCGGACAAGGTCAGCCTGAACACGGCCGCCCTTAAAGACCCCTCACTGGTTTCTGATGCGGCGGCAAAATTCGGCAACCAATGCATCGTTGTGGCGATTGATGCGAAACAAGGCGCATCTGGCAAATGGGAGGTTTACACCCATGGCGGACGCAAGCCCACCGGAATTGATGCACTTGAATGG
>CBFHXZ010000062.1:0-8144 GCA_965659965.1 Coraliomargaritaceae bacterium | reverse complement strand
CGCCTCGGGGAAGGTACGTGAAATTTATGACATGGGTGATGCCCTTCTCATGGTCGCAACCGATCGGGTTTCAGCCTTTGATGTCATTATGAGTGAAGGACTTGTCGGAAAGGGTATCCTCCTAACTCAGATCAGTCTGCGCTGGTTTGAACTGGCTGCGACCTTAACGCCACACCATCTGGTTGGGAACCATGCCGAGCGCATCAAGGAATTAGGGCGTGATTATCCTTTCTTGGAACACCGCAGTATGATTGTCAAAAAACTGAAGCCACTGCCGATTGAAGCGGTGGTTCGGGGATACTTGGCGGGTTCCGGTTGGAAACAATACCAATCAACGGGGAAGCTTTTTGAATATTGCCTGCCGGAAGGGATGCAGGAGAGTGAATCGCTCCCTGAGCCACTTTTCACACCAACAACCAAGGCCGCATCGGGTCATGATATGCCTATTGATTGTGCCGATGCGGGGAAATTAATCGGAGAAAGCCTCTTTGCTGAGGTACAGCGCATCAGTCTGGAGCTTTACAGCATGGGGGTGGCACGGGCGGAAAAGGCCGGAATTCTTCTCGCCGATACCAAATTTGAATTTGGAACGGATGAATCCGGTAAGCTGTATCTGATTGATGAGGTTCTGACTCCGGATTCTTCTCGTTATTGGCCCATGGATGCATTTGAACCCGGTCGTCCGCAGGCTTCCTACGATAAGCAATTTGTACGGGATTATTTGGATGGCTTGGATTGGGACAAAACTCCGCCGCCGCCGTCATTGCCGGATTCTGTATTAGAAGGAACGTTAGGGCGATACCTTGAGGCGTATCGGCGCCTTACCGGATAGGTACTTTTTGAAACCTTAAACCATGCCAATTTTTCGACAATCCATGGCAACTCTGGATCGTAATGAACCAAAGCGTAAGGACATGGGTAAACTGGGATGGATAAGCTATCTATCGCTCGGGCTGCTCGCCTACGCATTAATCCGAAACTATTATTTCTACCGGGAAGGGCTCTTGGGTCCCGATTTCGAGGTCATACATCAGGCCTTTAAATTCAATTTTGGGCAGTTGCCGCTCCTTCTTGGTACTGGAGCTTTTGTGCTTCTTTGCATGAAGCTGCTGTTCGGCACACGCTCGGGTCGTGCGGCTTTATGGTTCACTTTTTTGGCAGTCGATTTGTTGTGCTTGCGCATCTACATGACCCAAATCGAACCCTTCCGCCTGCAGGTAAGGGAAGTTCAAATCTTGACGCCAAAATTGACGCAAGCGATACGAATCCTGCATCTGTCAGACATTCAGGCCGGCGCAATTACACGATACGAGCAGGACTTGTTTGAGCTTATTCGTGAACTTGATCCGGATATTATTATCAACACTGGTGATTATCTGCAGGTTGTTCCTCCAGCTACCTTTAAAAGTGAATTTCCCAAATTGATGTCGCTCTTCCGAAGCGTACAACCGCGTTACGGGAGCTACGGTGTGTTTGGCGATACCGATCTCAATTTTTACCGGATTCCCTTGGAAACGTTAAAGCCTCTTGAAATGCTGTCCTCCCGCTCGCAAGTATTGAAGACGGAGGGTGGTTTAATAAGTCTACACGGCTTGAGCCTTTATGAATCCAAAGAGAGCAAATGGGCGCTACGCAGTATCAACGGTTGGTTACAGCAAACTGACTCACAAGTCTTTAAAATCCTAATCGGCCATTCCCCTAATTTTGCACTTGCGGTTAAAGATCACCCGATAGATCTGTGTCTGGCCGGGCATACGCATGGCGGTCAGGTAAGGCTTCCTTTTTTAGGCGCTCTAGTCACGGACAGTGAGGTACCGGAGTCATGGTCGCGAGGGATGACACGCATTGGCGTGCCCTTGCTTAATGTTTCCGCGGGTGCGGGCTCCAATCGTTTCAAAGGCCTGCCGCATCTGCGTTTCAATTGCCCAACAGAATTAACGGTAATTGAACTTAGGCCCACCCTGAGTATTCGCTAGTATCAGGCGCTAAAATATCCATAATCCAAAAAGCGCCAGGGCAATCAGTAAAAGGACTACGCTCAGCGCATATCGTTCTTGTCTCGTTAAGTGCATCTTCTTCTAATAAAAATGTTAGCGGATCGCATGCAACCCCTTTGAAATAACGCTAAATGCAAACATTAAACCCCTTTCCTTTATTCTGCGGCGCTTTAGCTGTTTTCCTAAGTGCCTGTATTAGCACAGACCGTCATCCGGGCGATTTTGTGCAGACGACCGATTTCCATATACTACAAAGTTTTACTATCGGTGAGATCGAATTAAGTGGGATGGAGTGGACGGAATCTATGGGAGAAAGTTTAACCGAAACCACCCGGTCTGAGCTGGCTGCAGAGTTGGAGCGGCGCGGCTTTCCGGACAGCGGAAGCGAGGCTGATTTTATCGTGAGGGCCGACTGGAAAAAGGCGCTTCGGGTGAAGCTTCGCACAGGTAATGCTTTTGATGAAATTCCTGAAATGAGCCGACAGGATGAGGATCGATTTCGCCCGCAGGTTTTGTGCAGCCTGACGGTTGAGCTATACGACTCGAAAAAGGATGTGGTTTTTTGGCGGGCTAAAATGCCCGATTGCTTGGATGTCTTGCGTGTGAATGAAGACAACGTTGTGGCAATAATCAAAAAAGTAATGGCTTCCTTCCCCCAACGCATTCAGTTGGATCCAAACTTACGTACGATTGAATAAACCTTTTATAGGCTCCCAATAAAGGCTCTAAGGGCTTTGGCGGTTTGTTTGGGACGCTCAAGGTGCGGCATATGACCCGCATTAGCGACAGCAACATGTTTCGAATTCGGGATGATCGCATGCATGCGCGATGCAATTGCAGTGTATTTCTCATCCTCCGATCCACTTATCAACAAAACTGGCATTTTTAATACCTCCAGTTGCGGCCAGAGGTTCGGGCAGTTGCCTTGTCCAAACTCGGCCAGGCTTACGGCAAGTCCCTGCGCTTGATGTTGTCGGCGGGTATGCTGCATAGCTGCATACCAATCTGCATTTATATTTTTCTGAGAACGTATCAAAGGCTGCTCCTGCCATTTTTCAACAAATGCGGTGACACCATCTTCCATGATCTGAGCCGCGAGGGCCTCGTCCGCTTCACGGCGCGCTTTTCGTTCTGCTTCGCCTTCAATCCCCGGATTGGAACTGATTAAAACAAGGGCCGACCATTTTTTAGGAAATTGACAGGCATGGAGTAGGGCGGCACGGCCTCCCATCGAGTAGCCCAGCAGAATTTTTCGGAAGTCCTTTGCCGTCAATTCCAACGCAGCGGCATGTTCTTCGATAAACTCCATGACCTGCCCGGGCTTACAGGCGAGCTTGCCGGCAGTGCCATGCCCCGGAAGGTCGGGGCAGGACCACGCAGCATCGGGCAAGGCCATGCTGGAAAAGCCTGAAAAATCCGCTCCTCCGCCGGTGAAACCGTGGAGAGCGAGTATCGCATCGGCGTTATTCAACAATTTTGGCAGAGATAATCTTTTGATCTTCCACGGGGCGGTCGCCAGCGCCCTTGTCTACGGTTTCCAGTTTTTTGACAACATCCATGCCGTTGACGACCTCACCGAAAATAGTGTGGCGCATATTAAGCCAGGGGGTTGCCACGGTTGTGATGAAGAATTGACTGCCGTTGGTACTGGGACCTGCATTTGCCATCGCCAAGATGCCCGCGCGATCAAAGGCGAGGTCGGGGTGACACTCGTCCTCAAAGGTTTTGCCCCAGATGGATTCGCCGCCCATGCCGGTACCGGTTGGGTCGCCTCCCTGAATCATGAACGCCTCAATGATGCGGTGGAAGAGAATGCCATCGTAATAGCCGTTCTTAATATGAGTGGTGAAATTCTCACAGGTTTTGGGAGCACGGTCTTCAAATAGTTTAAATTCAATGGTGCCTTGGGTGGTTTCAATGATGACGTTGGACATGGCTTTTAATGGATCGGGTTATGTTTTTTTGAGATGAGAAATAGTTTCAACGACGAAATGTTCGAGGTTGGACTGCGGAGCTTGGAAATCAATCGCAAGTTTATGTTTTTCCATAGCAGCCGAGGTCATTGGGCCGATACTACCGAGCGCGGGTTGCCTTGCTGCTTCATCCAGCCTTAAAGCCTTTGCTTGTTCGACATAGGAATGAACCGTAGATGCGCTGGTAAACAGAATTGCGTTGGCCCCCTCTTCACGGAAGCGCTTGGCTTGCGGGTTATTGGAAAGATCCGTTCTTTTCGTTTCGTAGAGGGGAAGGGTGTCGACGATTGCGTTGCCTTCTTTTTCGAGGCGATTTGCCAAAGATCTTTGATTCAGATTGCCGGTAACAACGAGCATTTTTAGACTATCAATACCCTCCTGTTCAATCAATTCGTCGACAAGAGCATCTCCGTTTGCCTTCTTGGGAACCAAGTCCACTTTCAGCTTGTGCGCTTCAATCGCTTCTGCAGTGGTACGTCCGACGGCTGCAATACGCATGGGGCCAAGACAACGGATGTCTGGGTAGGCCCTGAAGAAAAGTTCAAAGAAGGTGCGCACGCCATTTGCGCTTGTGAAAAGAATCCATTCATAAACCGCCAGCTCTGCGAAAACCTCGGCGACAACCTTGGGGTCGAACTTGGGTTCAACTTTAATAAAGGGAAGCTCCAGAACGTCTGCTCCTTGTTCAGTTAACAGTTTCGTGAGCCGTGCGGCTTGCTCGCGGGCACGGGTTACGACAATACGTTTCCCGAAAAGCGGTCGCGCCGAGAACCAATTATTGCGGGCAGGGTACCGAACGACCTGCCCAACAATGATAATAGCGGGAGCGCCTATACTGCTGGCCTCGTGATCCTCGACCAATTGACCAAGCGTGCTGTCAAGCGTGGACTGGTGGGGTAGGGTAGCCCATTGAATCATGCTCGCGGGAGTATCGGGGTTGAGTCCACCCTCGAGTAATTCCGAGACAATGCGCGGTAATTGTCCCACTCCCATGTAGATACAAAGCGTCGCTGTAGTTTTGGCATGTTGCCTGAAGTCCAACTGTAGGCTTTGTTTCTCGGGATCTTCATGCCCGGTCAAAAAAGTTATGGCAGAGCTTTGCTCACGGTGGGTTAGGGGAACACCTGCGTAAGCCGCCGCACCCAGGGCAGCGGTGACACCTGGGATAATCTCGTAGGTAATGCCGTGCTCATGCAGAAACTCGATCTCTTCACCGCCCCGGCCAAAGATAAAGGGATCACCTCCCTTGAGGCGCACAACTTTACGGCCTTTTTTCGCCTGCTCTAAAAGTATCGCCTGAATCTCATTTTGAGGAATGGAATGTTGTCCCGCGCTTTTACCAACATAGATCTTTTCGGCGTCGGCACGCGCCCATTCCAATAATTGAGGGTTGGCGAGTTTGTCGTAAACAATCGCATCCGCATCCGCGATGCGGGACTGCGCGCGCACGGTCAAGAGACCGAGATCACCGGGACCTGCGCCCACTAGGTAAACAATACCCATTGCCTTATCGCTCATTTTGTTCCTTTAAGTTCAAATCTGAAATAATTACATTAGCTACATTCTGCGCCTCTTGAATCGTTGGCAAATCCAGAGGATAGTTTTTGTAGCCCGAGTGGGGATGATATATATGAAAGCTGTCCTTTTCGAAATGCGCACCCACGGGTATCTGGCAACCGCTGCCAAGTCCGCGAAGAAAAGCGCGTTCCAGTTCCACCGCGCGCCCCGTTTGTTCACAGAACATGCCTTCAAATTGCTTACAATCCCCGCTGCGGCATTCAATCGCGATGGCAGCTTGCCCGGGCGCGGGGACCATTTGTTCCTTAGGGAGTGTTTCAAAGCACAAACCTTCCCATGAGTGAATTTCCAGTCGTTCCAAGCCTGCAGCGGCAAGCACGGTGGCATCTGCCTGACCCTCTTGAATCTTTCGTAGGCGAGTTGCAACGTTCCCCCGCAAGGTCGTCCACTCGGAACCGGGGAAACGGGATTGCAGTTGGGCGCGACGACGGGGACTGCTGGTGGCAATGGTTCGGGGTTCCGGCATCGACCCCTTCCGGTATATGAGCACATCCCCCGCTTTGGCGCGGGGAAGGTAGCCTGCAATAATGAGCCCGTCTGGTTGGGCGGTCGGCATGTCTTTGGCGCTGTGAACCGCAAGCGTAGCACGTCGGTCGAGCAGGGCAGCCTCGAGCTCCTTCGTGAACAACCCCAAACCACCGCGTTTTTCAAGGGACCAATTCAGGCGTTCATCCACCTTTGTGCTGAGTGGCAGCACCTCGATTTCGATTCTGTCATCATGCGCACGCAAACAATCGCATACAAGTTGGGTTTGTTTGCGGGCAAGTGGGCTTTTGCGAGTAGCAATGACAAGGGACATGTCTTAAATCAACAATCAAAGGGTTTGGGTGAAGGCTGTAAACGAAAAGCGGTCGGGGTGAGATACCGCCGACCGCTTGAAAAGGAGCAACTCTTGAGATCAATTATAGGCGGCTTGCGCACCCTTGATGTTGCGCTTCTTCACCCAGGGCATCAACGCGCGGAGACGCTGGCCGGTCTTTTCAATGGGGTGATTTTGCCCGTCCTTGATGAATTGTTTGTAGTTGGGGAGTCCATCTTTGTACTCCTTGACCCAATTCTTAGTGAATTTGCCGGATTGGATATCTTTGAGAATCGCCTTCATGGCACGCTTCGAGCCTGCGTTGATCACGCGCGGACCGCTGATGTAGTCGCCCCATTCAGCTGTTTCCGAGATCGAGAAACGCATTCCCGATACACCGGATTCAACCATGAGGTCGACGATGAGCTTTAATTCGTGGAGGCACTCAAAGTAAGCCATCTCAGGCTGGTAACCTGCCTCAACGAGGGTTTCAAAGCCCGCCATCACAAGCGCGGAAGCACCGCCGCAAAGCACGGCCTGCTCGCCAAAGAGGTCCGTTTCGCATTCTTCCTTAAAAGTAGTTTGGATGACACCGGCGCGTGTGCCGCCAACACCCTTTGCCCAAGCAAGGGCAACTTCCTTGGCTCCGCGTGAGGATCCTTTGTTCACTGCGATGAGAGCGGGTACACCTTTACCCTCTACGTATTGACTGCGGACAACATGTCCGGGGCCTTTAGGAGCCACCATAATAACATCCACGCCTTTGGGAGCTTGAATGAGCCCGTAATGGATTGCGAGACCGTGCGTGAAGGCGAGGGTCTTGCCTTTGGTGAGGTTAGGAGCGACATCCTTTTCAAAGACTTCAGGCTGTTTCATGTCCGGCACAGCGAGCATGATGACGTCTGCTTTTTGAACTGCTTCCGCAGTTTCATAAACTTTAAAACCTTGTTTTTTGGCAACGGCGACGGATTTGCTCTTGGCGTAGAGGCCGATGATAACGTTGAGTCCGCTGTCCTTGAGATTCTGGGCATGTGCATGTCCCTGTGAACCGTAGCCAATGATGGCGAGGGTCTTTTTCTTGAGGACTCTCAAGTTGGCGTCTTTGTCGGTATAGACTTTAGCTGGCATGGATGTATATACGTTGGGGCGCGAGGCCCGGTTCTGATAGTTGGGTTTAAAAAAATTAACCGCGCTTGAGTGCGAGGTTTCCGGTGCGAGCCATTTCTAGAATGCCGTAGGGCTCGATTAGATCGATAAAGGCACGTACCTTGTTGGAATTACCGGTCATTTCAATATTAAGTGAGCCCGGCGCAACATCGATGATCTTTGCGCGAAAGATATCGCAAACTTGCATGACCTCAGAGCGTTGTTCCGCGGTTACAGCTAATTTAACCATAACCAGTTCGCGTTCTGTTGCCTGAGCGCTGGAGAAATCTGTTACTTCCAAAACATTCACCAGCTTATAGACTTGCTTGATGGCCTGGTCCAAGGCGTCACCGTCTCCCAAAATAGTAATGGTTATTCGGGAAAAACGATCGTCGACCATAGGGCCGACATTTAAAGTTTCGATATTGAAACCACGCCCACTGAACATTCCGGCGATGCGAGCCAGAACACCAAACTTATTCTCAACCAAAATAGAAATTATGTGGCGCATGATGAATGGCGGATAGAATGGGTGTGATAAACGTGATAAATGGTGGACGGAGAGGGACTCGAACCCACGACCTACTGGGTGTAAACCAGTTGCTCTAACCAACTGAGCTACCCGTCCATTTAGCGAAAGGTAGAACATGC
>CBFHXZ010000061.1:0-8330 GCA_965659965.1 Coraliomargaritaceae bacterium | reverse complement strand
AGCGAGTATGCCGTCAAAGTCAACCGGCAGGAGTATTACGCTATTATCAGTCACATGGATTTCCAGATAGGGCGCATCCTCGACGCGCTCGAAGCCAGCGGTAAAGCCGACAACACCTATATTTTCTTCACCGCCGACCACGGATTGGCCGTTGGGCACCACGGACTCATCGGCAAACAAAACATGTATGAACACAGCCTGCGCGTTCCCTTCATCATCGTTGGTCCAGACGTTGAAAAAAGCGCCACCCGCAACCAAGCCATTTACCTTCAGGATGTCATGCCTACCTCCCTCGAATTAGCCGGTGCGCACATCCCTGAAAGCGTGGAATTCAAAAGCCTCCTTCCCTTATTAGAAGACGCAAAAAGCAGCCATTACGAACGCATTTATGGTTGCTATAAGACCAACCTCCAGCGTGCCATTATTTCCGGCGACCACAAACTTGTGCTCTATCCCAACATTCAAACCAAGCGCCTCTACAATCTCAAAAACGATCCCGATGAACGCTACGACTTGGCGAGTAATCCCGAATACGCAAACACCGTTCAACAACTACTTGCCGATTTCAAAGCACTCCAAAAAGAACTGGACGACCCCCTCCTAAAAGAGGACTGAGCCTGCCCAATCCAAAACGCCTCCGCTCCTCTGTGTTTAATAAACCAACACGCAGGCTCTCAGATCAAAATCTCTTCAAAGTTAGGTGTTCGATGTTCAAACCTTGTCCATTTCTCAACTTCCTGCCACCCTCCTAGGCTCTGTTCCTTTGCTCCTCTGTGCTTGATTATTCCAGCATTTTATCCAGTGCGACGGCGACGGGGAGTTCACCGTTAGCGACGGCGATTTGGATTTGGGCGAGGTCCTGAGCGCGGGTGCGTTTGAAATCGTCGAGGAGGATTTGCTGGATGCGAGTGTTAAACCAGTCGACGTTCTGGGCGGCGCGGCGTTTCTGAAAGACGCCGCTTTTTTGAGTTTCGGTGCGGAAGGTTTCGACGAGGTCCCAGATTTTCGTGATGCCTTTTTGCTCAAGGGCGGAACAGGTGAGCGCTTGGGGCGTCCAGCCGGGGGTGAAGGCTTGAAGGATGTGGAGGAGGCGTTCGAATTCCGCGCGAGCGAGTTCGGCGGGGGTGGCGTTGTTGCCGTCGGCTTTGTTAACGATGATACAGTCGGCAAGTTTGATGATGCCTTTTTTGATGCCCTGGAGGGCGTCGCCAGCGCCGGTGATTTGCAGGAGGAGGAAGCAATCGGTCATGGTGCGGACGGCGGTCTCGCCCTGCCCTACGCCGACGGTTTCAACGATGACAACTTCGTAGCCTGCGGCTTCGCAAAGGAGGAGGGCTTCGCGCGTGCGGGCGGCGACCCCGCCGGGGCTGTCGCCCGAGGGTGAGGGCCGGATGAAGGCGCTGGGTTCACGACAGAGGGCTTCCATGCGGGTCTTGTCGCCGAGGATGCTGCCCCCGTGAACCGAGCTCGAGGGATCGACCGCGAGGACGGCCACTTTTTTCTCAAGGCGGCAGAGGTGAAGCCCAAGGGCTTCAATAAAGGTGCTCTTGCCTACGCCCGGTACGCCAGTGAGTCCTAGGCGGAGGGCGCCGCCGGTATGCGGTAGGAGGGCCTGCATGAGTTTGCGGGCGGCTTCCGCGTGTTGGGGGGCGCGGCTTTCCACGAGGGTGATCGCCTGCGCGAGACGTGCGCGGTCGTTCGCCCGGACGCCCTCGACGAGGGCGTTGAGGTCAATCTCGCGGGAGGGTGACATTTCAGAGCGCGGTTAGAGTGCGGCGCGGCGCATGTCCTTGTGTTCGAGGAAGGCCTGATGCATAGCGAAGGCTTTGGAGAGGGTTTGCGGAGTGTGCCCGTTCTTGGTACTCGCCTTCTACATTCTCGCGGGTTTGGAGCAGGGCTGTAAGCGCGAACAATTGGCGGGCACAATTCAGAACGACATCCTCAAAGAATTCATGGTGCGCAACACCTACATCTACCCGCCCGAGCCTTCCATGCGCATCATCGGCGATATCTTCGAATACACTTCGAAGCATATGCCCAAGTTCAATTCCATCTCCATCTCCGGTTACCACATGCAGGAAGCCGGCGCGACTGCGGATCTGGAAATGGGCTACACCCTTGCCGACGGACTGGAATACCTCCGCACGGGAATCAACGCCGGTCTTGACATCGACGCCTTCGCTCCCCGCCTCTCCTTCTTCTGGGCCATCGGCAAGGATTTCTTTATGGAAATCGCCAAGATGCGCGCCGCGCGTTGCCTATGGGCAAAACTCGTTAAACAGTTCGACCCCAAGAACCCCAAGTCCCTTGCCTTGCGCACCCACTCGCAAACCTCGGGCTGGTCACTGACCGAGCAGGATCCCTTCAATAACGTCACCCGCACCTGCATTGAAGCCTTCGCTGCTGCCTGTGGACACACGCAATCGCTGCACACCAACGCCCTCGACGAGGCCATCGCCTTGCCCACGGATTTCTCCGCTCGCATCGCCCGCAACACCCAACTCTACATCCAACACGAAACCGGAATGACCCGTTTCATCGATCCCTGGGCGGGCAGTTACTACGTGGAGTCCCTCACACACGAACTCATGCACAAGGCATGGGCACACATTGAGGAATGCGAACAGCACGGCGGCATGACCAAGGCCATCGAGGCGGGCATCCCCAAACTTCGCATCGAGGAAGCCGCCGCCCGTCGCCAAGCCCGTATCGATTCTGGTCAGGAAACTATCGTCGGGCTTAACAAACACCGCCTTGAAAAAGAGGAACCGCTTGAAATTCTCAACATCGACAACTCCGCCGTCCGTGAGTCACAAATCGCCCGCCTGAAACAACTGAAGGCCAAGCGCGACAGTCAAGCCGTTAAAAAAGCCCTCCTCGCCATCAGTCAGGCAACCGCCTCCGGTGAGGGCAACCTCCTCGAACTCGCCGTTGAGGCCGCCGCAAAACGCGCCACCCTTGGCGAAATCTCCGAGGCCATCGAATCCGTCGTCGGACGTTATCAAGCCAACATCCGTTCCATTTCGGGCGTCTACGCCAGCGAGTTTGGAGCCAGTACCAAGATGAATACCATTAAAGAAAAAATTGAAACCTTTGAAAACCGCGAAGGTCGCCGGCCACGCATCCTCATTGCCAAAATGGGACAGGACGGACACGACCGTGGTGCCAAAGTGGTGGCCACCGGTTACGCCGATCTCGGCTACGATGTCGACATCAGCCCTCTCTTTCAGACCCCCGCGGAAACAGCCCGCCAAGCTGTTGAAAACGATTGTCATGTTGTTGCGATGTCTTCCCTCGCTGCTAGTCACAAGACCCTTCTGCCGGAGTTGATTTCGGAGCTCAAGGCACTCGGGCGCCCTGACATCATGGTGGTGTGCGGTGGGGTCATCCCCAGCCAGGACTATGATTTTCTCTACGCCAATGGCGCAAAGGCAATCTTTGGACCTGGTACAGTCATTCCTGATTCCGCACTTGAGATCCTGGACCTCCTCCTTTCAGAGGAAGCCCTCGAAAAAGACAGCTGAATACAATAAAGCTGCACTTTTACTTTAAAAAACAGGTAAACCTGCTTTGTTGTGTGAATGTCTATTGCAACCAAAACCGGTGACGACGGCACCACCGCCCTCCTCTTTGGCAAACGCGTTCCCAAAACGCACCCCCGCATCGTAACCAATGGCGAGATCGATGAACTCGGCGCCGCCCTCGGTATGTGCCGCGCATTCACCCAGCAGGAAAAGCTGCGCCCACTCCTGCTCCAGATACAGAAAGAACTCATCCATTTCATGGGCGAGCTTGCCTGCGAGAACAGCCAACAGGAACGCTACCTTGAAAAATATGGCGATCAGGCGATCAAAACCGAGATGGTGAAACGCCTGACTGACGCCATTCAAACAATTGAGCAACGCGGGGGAAGCTTCAGCGGTTGGCGACACCCCGGGGAATCACCCGCCGAAGCCTGCTTTGATTCCGCACGCACAATGTGCCGCCGTGCAGAACGTGCCCTCATCGCCCTCCGCGAATCCGGTGCGGCTGTCCGCGACGTCCTCATCCAGTACCTCAACCGCCTGAGCGACCTGCTTTGGCTTTGGAGCCGCGATGAAACCCAGCCAAAATCAGACGCACCTGAATAAAAACACCCCCTTGTTTGAAAAAGTTTGTCAGCCAAGCCCGCGTTCCTGTAAGTTATATTTATCCTTTTCACCTAAAAACTAATACAACAAAAAGAGACTCCGCACATGCCAGTAGCAACGCCGCAACAATACGAAGCCATGATCGACGCCGCCCAAAAGGGCAATTACGCCTACCCGGCCGTCAACATTACTTCCATCACTACCATCAATGCCGCCCTCAAGGCTTTTGCTGATGCCAAATCAGACGGCATCATCCAAGTCTCCACTGGTGGCGGACAGTTTGCCTCGGGGCTCAATGTCAACGATGCTGCATTTGGTGCCATCGTCCTTGCTGAGGCAACCCATGTTCTCGCTGAAAAGTATGACATTCTGGTTGCGCTGCATACCGACCATTGCCACCCCCAAAAAGTCGACAGCTTCCTCAAGCCGCTTCTTGAAGCCTCCCGCAAACGCATTGCCGAAGGCAAGGGTCCCCTCTTCCAGTCACACATGTTTGATGGTTCCGTCGTCGCGCTCGATGAAAACCTCGAGCTCTCCAAAGCGCTTCTAAAGGAATGTGCCGAGCTGAACATCATCCTTGAAGTCGAGGCGGGTTGCGTAGGCGGTGAGGAAGACGGACACGACACGTCCGGCCTGCCCGCTGAAAAACTCTACACCACTCCCGAGGATATGCTTGAGGTCTACGAAGCCCTCCAGCCCTTGGGTCGTTTTATCTTCGCCGCAACCTTCGGTAATGTTCACGGCGCCTACAAACCCGGCGCCGTGCAGCTCAAGCCCACTATCCTCCGCGACGGACAAAAAGCCGTGACCGACAAACACGGTGAGGATGCCTTCATGGACCTTGTTTTCCATGGCGGTTCCGGTTCTGAACTCAGCGACATCCGCGAAACTTTGAATTACGGTGTCATCAAGATGAATATCGATACCGACACGCAGTACGCCTTCACCCGTCCGGTGGTCACCCACATCTGTGAAAGTATTGAGGGCGTCCTCAAGATCGACGGCGAAGTTGGCAACAAGAAAACTTACGATCCCCGCAGCTATCTAAAGAAGGCCGAAGCGAACATGGCTGCCAGACTGGTGCAGGCCTGCGATGATCTCTGCTCAAACGGCAAGACCATCCACGGCACGGTCTAAACACTCTGCCGAAGCAACTACGCTTCAAAACCTTTTTATCCTGAGCGTCGTTTCCTTCAATGGAAACGGCGCTTTTTATTTGCTCCGGGCAGCCTCAATGATCTTTTTAGCACTCCAGTCGGGGCCATGCTGCTTCAGCGCGACACGACCCTCGGCATCAATTAAATACGTGATGGTGGTATGCTCAATCGTGCCGTTCTCCGCACGCGTGAAAATGCCGAAAAGGAAAAGAAGACTATCAATAAAGTCCTGACTCGGATGGGTCAGGAAATGAAAATTAGGGTCTGAGATGCCAAAATTTTTCGCGTAGCGACGCAGGACCGAGGGGGTATCATATAGGGGATCAAAGGTAATGGTGACAAAGCGCAACTTGGGTAGACCGGCAACGGGCGCCTCTCGCTGGAGCTTAGCCATGCGACTGGAGGAAGCGGGACACATCTTTGCCGCCTGGCAACGGGTAAAAATGAAATTCAAAACAAAGGGCTGACCCTGCAAATCACTCATGCGGACGACCTCCCCCAGTTGATTAACAAGTCCAAATTCCGGCACGCGCTCACCCTCTTTTAAAGCCACCCCGCGCCCGCGTTCCAAAATGCTTCTTTCAAGCGCGGCATTGCTCGCTCTCAACTCGACGGGCAGGTTCAGTTCCGGCCAGCTCTCCGCCGTCAGAGAAGTTACAACCGTGCAAATCACAAAACTGGCAATCCATATACCTTGCATGAAAGAATAATATGACACCCTCCGAAGCGGACAAGCAGTAAGTACTCTAATCCTCCGCGTTGAACCATAAACGCAGAGTTCCTTGGGGCCTTTGCTACTTTGTGTTTAATCTTAAGTGCCGCCTTTCAGCGCAGCAGCGGCTCGCTTTATCGCGCTCAGGCCTTGAGCTTTATTTTTATGCCCTTCCGCAGATAGGTCGGCACGTCCAAATCCTCATTGTTATAGAGATTCTGATCGGTTTGGTCGAAGTACCCGCGCTGCGCTTCGAGATCCACAAAGAGGAATTCATCCTGATCTGTCTCAGCTTTCTTTTTCTTTTTGGAAAGTTTCGATTGATGGACGGGTAGTTTCTCCTTTTCCGCAGTGATAAGTGTTTCCAACCCGAGGCCTTGCTCTGTTTCCATGGGTGCGCGGACCCGTGCCTTTTCTTCGCCCGCAGATTTGTGGGTGGCAGATTCGAGTTCCACCTTTGCAAGCAGGCAAAGTTCCAGCGACTCACCGCGTGCGGGGTCAATCACCGCCCCAAATAGAATCTCTTCATTCGATTCAAAATGCGAACCGATCTGGGTCATCAACTGTTGCATCTTGGAAAGCCCCATTTCCGGCCCGGCAACCAAATGCACAAGAATCCGGTCGAGTTGCTTTGGGCGTTCAGTCGTATGCAAGAGAGGACAATCCAAGAGATCCTTGAGCGCATCAGTAATATAATTTTTCCCGGTCGCGGCTCCGGTCGCAAAAATGGTTTTACCACCCAGTCCCTTTAAAAGCCCGCGCAAAGCCCCAAAGTCCTGGTTGATAATACCCGTCTCAAAAAGCATCGCACAAATGGAATAAATACCCCGCCCAATCCATTCATCCGCCACCGCAAAAGCGGAAAGCGCCGTTTCGCTCTCGTCCGTTTCCTGCAATAAAAGATCATTGGGTACCGGAACCAGACCGTGCACTTTACCCCGCAATTCAGACAGACCGGCATTGGCGACCTCACGCCGTCGTGCCCCCTCAAAAGTAAAGGGCTGCGTTGCAAAAGTCAGCACAATCGCCCCGGCAGAGGCACCCAGTTCTGCCAGCAGCGCCGCCGCTACCGTTCCAGTTCCGCCGCCCATGCCAACTACCAAAATCAAGAGATCCGCTCCGGCGACAAGTCCTTTCAGAGTGGCACGATCCGTGGCCACTGCCTGAGCGCCAATTTCGGGATCACCCCCCGCGCCAAGACCACGCGTCACGCTGCGACCGACTAATACTTTTGAATCGACGGGCGACTGCCCTAGGGCCTGCGCATCGGTATTCACAATAGCGTATTCCACTTGCGGATAGCGTTCCCGCTCGATTCCCGCCAGGACATTCGAGCCACCACCACCAAGGCCAATGACCTTAACCCGCAGTTGCGATTCCAACGCCAGATCTCCTTGCGGCACTTCGTCCATTAAAATTCCTCCTCTCGCCGGTTGATCCCAAGTATATCAAATAGGCCACCCAAAAGACCACCTTCGCGTTTATTATGGGCGTTCTCCTGACCTTGCAGCGCGTAGTCCAGCAAACCAATCACCGGTGTATATTCCGGTTTCCGCAGTTCAGGATCAAAACCCAGCTCGAAATCCGCAAAACGCACGGGCAGACCCAGCACCTTTTCTGCTACTTGATCCAAGCCCTCTAACCGCGCCGTGCCACCTGTCAAAACCACCCCGCTGGCAATGTCCGCTGGATGAAAGAAATCGGCCTTCTTAATTTCAGCTTTAATAATTTCAAATATCTCCGTTACCCGTGCCTCAATAATACGAGTGACTGCTGCCTTGGGAAATTCTTTATCGCCGATGGTGTAATCGCCGAAGAGCCAGACCTTTTCATTGCGGTCACCACTTTCATAATACGCCCGCCCATACTCCACTTTTATTTGTTCCGCGCGTTTGCGGCCCGTGCGCAGCCCCGCACTTAAATCGTTCGTAATGTGATCCCCACCTACTGCAATCACACCCGTGCGAACGATAAATCCGCCGCGATACAGCACCCAATCCGTCGTGCCGCCGCCGATGTCAATCACCAGAGCACCCACATCTTTCTCAGCCTCTTCGACCAACACCGAGCCCGATGCGACACTCGATATCACCATATCGCTCACGTCCATGCCGTAACCCTTGATGATACGCAGACAATTCCGAACCTGCGCGGTGTCGGCATGCACCGACCAATAACCGACCTCCAAACGGCGCCCCTCCTGTTCGATCGGATTCCTAAGCGGTTTTCCGTCCAGAAGGAAGGGATTCTGAATATGGTGAATATAGCTGCGCCCTTCCGGTAATTCCCGACGCTTGGCATCTGCGCGCGCTTGGTCGATATCGATTTGAC
>CBFHXZ010000060.1:0-8407 GCA_965659965.1 Coraliomargaritaceae bacterium | reverse complement strand
AATTGAATCCACCACTACACCTTGAGATTCAACCCCAAATCTTTCTTTCCATATTCAAAATCCCTTCCGTGCTTCTAAACTTCATCCTTCCGTGTTCGAAGTTCAGTACCCTTTCATGCCTTTCGTGTTTTTCGTGGTTCAACCTTAGTGTTCCTAAAAACCACACCGAAACCAGCAGAGCTGGAACCACTCATCTTCGCAAATACACCCTCATAAAAAACATCAGCGGTCGCCAGCTAAGCTGGCCCACAGCAACAAGCTTTCCCTTTCGTGCCTTTCGTGGTTAAACTTCAACCTACGTGTTCGAAGTTCAGCGTTCGAAGTTCAACGCTCATCCTTTATCGCTCACGCTCAATCTGCGCCGCCCTAAAGACTCCCCTCCAGCGCCTTTCCAAACGCCGATTCCAAATCCGCATAAGCCTCCGTACCCACCGCGATACGAATTAAATCCACCTCGATCCCCGCAGATTTCAACCGCGCCCGTCCCGACTCCGAACTCACCAAATCATAATGCGCCAAATACATGAACGGACAAAGTATACTCCGATCCGCGCCGAAACTCGGCCCTTTCATCAACGGCACCGCATCGTAAAACCCCTCCATCGATCCCTTTAAAACAATCGAGATCAAAGGCACCACTGATCCCGCCTCCTTTGTAATAGAATTATAAGCTACACCCGGCGAGGCATGTACCCGTTCCACTGCAGGATGTCCTTCAAAAAAAGCCAACAATCGTTTCGCGTTCGCCTGCATCACCGCCACTTGCTCCGGCGCGTCACGCATACTCTCCGCCAAGCGCCCAAGATCCCGCCCATACGGCTCCAAGCGCCAACACTCCAATTCCCTGCGCAAGGCTTCCGCATGAGCCGACTCCCCATTCAGAACCAGCGCACCCACCAACACATCCGCCCCATGACCCGCGTATTTCGTCAAACTCGTCGCCACTACATCCGCATGTTCCAGCACATCCACCGCATACACCGAAGCAATCGTAGGATCCACCAACAGCATCCCACCCTGCGCACGCACCGCCGACGCGATCACCGCCAAATCACAACTTTTTATTAACGGATTCGACGGGCACTCCACCACTACCCCTGCCAATTCCTCCCCGTAATCCGCAATCGTTGCCAGTACCGCTTCCGTATTTTCCGCATCCTGGCAAATCTCCAAAACTTCACCCGCGCCCAAATACTTCTCCAAAATACAACCCGAGTCCACATACAGCCAACCCAACTGCAACCAGCGACCCCTACCCCGCGCGCCTTGCACTGCCTGCACCGCACGAAACGCGCTATAAAACGCATTCATCCCCGAAGCGCACGGCCAGACCTCAGCCCTGCCAGCTCCCGTCAACCGCGACAATTCCCCACGCACGAACCCATCCGCATCCCCCTCAAAACTCCGCTCCTCAAAAACCGAACCCTTCAAACCGTACCGCACCAACAAATCCTCCGCCTCCCGAGAAGAAACCCCGCATCCCGTGTGCTGAACATATTTCGTAAGCACCAATCCATCCGCAGACCCCTTCGGCCACACCAGAAAAAGCCCCGCTTCTGCTTCCACCTCCAGCACACCCATCGCTCCACCCAACAAACCCTTCAACGACGATACCGCAGCCTCACCCCGCACCAAGGCTGACTCACTTACGTCCATCCCTGCACGCTTCACATAAAACCCCTTTAATTCACGCACATAGCCATGCTCCACAAAACGCGGATAGCCACCCTCCAGCGCAGACCACACCCGTGATTCCTTTTCCTCATAAGCGCGCACATCCGCCATTGTCGGCAAACAACCCACCACCGAATGCGGACTCGCCACCAACGATTCACCCAATGCAAATTGTTTCAAACTCGTTTCCATCCACATCCAACAAAATCCCTCAATACCCATTTGGCGAGCCTCGATAAATTTGCATTGGCATTATAAGCACATTCAATAAGTTTTATTACCATGCCTTGCAGCCGCCGAGACTTTACCCGCAACGCCTTGCTCACAGCAACCGCGGGCACCGCCCTCTTTTCCGAAGCGCTCGCTGCCGGCGCAGGCATCCACACCGTCAAACGCGGCGACACCCTCAGCGGTATCGCCCAACGCTACGGCACCTCCGTCAGCGCCCTCAAACGCAGCAACAACCTTCGCAGCGACCTCATCAAAATCGGACAAAAACTCATCATCCCCGCCCAGGCCGCCGCCAACTTCGACCCCCTCCGCACCGTCCGCGCAGAAACCGCACGCATCCGCCTCAAACGCTCCAACTGGAAAGCCATCATCGCCCACCACAGCGCTATCAAAAAAGGCAACGCCGAATCCTACGGACGCACCCACCGCAAGCGCGGCATGCAAAACGGGCTCGCCTACCACTTCGTCATCGGCAACGGCATCGACTCCGGCGACGGACAAATCGAAGTCGGCCCCCGCTGGACCGGCCAACTCCAGGGCGGGCACGTCAAAAACCACCAGCTCAACCTCGTCGCCATCGGCATCTGCCTCGTCGGCAACTTCGAGATCGAACGCCCCACCCGCAAACAGCTTCAATCCCTCACCCTCCTCATCGACTGGCTTCAAAGCTCCGTCCTCAAGCGCAAAGTCCGCTTCGCTGGACACCGCGAAATCAAAGGCGAACAAACTGTCTGCCCCGGCAAAAACTTCCCCCTCGCCACCCTGCACCGCCGCTTCGGCTAAAGCATAAAACCTAAACATCGAACCCCCAGTGTTTGAGCTTCGAGGTTCAACGTTCCTGGCAGCCGCACTGAAACAAGCAGAGCTGGAACCACTCATTTTCGCTAATACCCGCTCATAAAAAATATCAGCGCTCATCAGCGCATATCAGCGGTCGCCAGCTTTGCTGGCACACAGCAACCAGCCATCCCTTTCGTGTTTTTCGTGTCCATTGCTGGTTAAACTTCAGTGCTCAGTGCGCATCCTTCACCGTTCGAAGTTCAACGTTCACCCTTCAGCTCAATATCCACCATGACATCCTGCGCGATTGCCTCCAGACCCGCGCGCAGCTCCTCAATATCCAGACCCCGTGGCGCACTCAGCCGAGCCCTCGCCGTAAACAGTAACCCCCCACTCTCCGCCGCCTTACCGCTTTCCGTACGCAGGCTTTCCACATTCGCTCCCGCACCCGCCAGCGCACCAAAAACATCACGCACGATTCCCGGGTGATCGCTCCCCGTTAGCTCAAGTTCAAAAGCGCATTCACTCACAACCGCAACCGTCTCGACCTCCGCATGCGCGATGAGCACATCCAGATCCGGTATCGCCCGTATCGCTGTCTCCATCTCCTGCTGACGGTCGCCCGCTATCCGCACCTGCAAAAGACCCACAAAACGATCCCCCAAATGCGTCATCCGGCTATGTTCCCAGTTCCCGCCATTGCACGCGATCTCATCCGCCAGTTGTTCTACTAAACCCGCGCGATCCGGCCCGCTAATAGTAATAATCAATAAAGTATCCATACCCAATAAACTACCCAGCCAATCCAGCCTGTAAACGCGGAAATCCCCGCCCTGAACCTCCCCAACTTCCCTCATTCATAGCTCCAACTCCATCAGCGACCATCAGCGCACATCAGCGGTCGCCAGCTATGCTGGCCCATAGCAACAAGCTATTTCGTCCATATTCGTGTCCATTCGTCTTTTTCTTGGTTAAACTTCAACCCAATCTCATACGTGGAAGCGACACTACTGTCGCTTTTCCATAACAGCTAAAGCGGCACGATTGCCGCTTCCACTACACTCCACCAGCGTCCATCAGCGCACATCAGTGGTCGCCAGCTACGCTGGCCCACAGCAACAAGCCATCCCTTTCGTCCTTATTAATGTTCATTCCTTGTTAAACTTCAGTGCTCGATGCGCATCCTTCAGTATTCAACGTTCAATGCCCAACCATCCAACTTCAACCTTCCCTCCTCCACGCTTACCCGCTTTCATACCCCCCATCCAACCCAGCATGAACACCTACACCCTACTCGACAGCGGACACGGCCGCAAACTGGAACGCTTCGGGGATTACACCCTCGACCGGCCCTGCGCCCAGGCCGTTTGGAATCCCGCCCAACCCGCACTTTGGAAAAACGCCCATGCCACCTTCACCCGTAAGGACGGACTCTGTTGGCAGGGACGCCACAACCTGCCGGATTCATGGGAAGCCACCATCGAGGGCGTTCGCATGAAACTTTCCACCACCGATTTCGGGCACCTCGGCGTCTTCCCCGAGACCCGCGAACTCTGGCACTGGATCCGTAACACCCTGCAGACCCAGTCTAAAAACCGCACCGAACCCATCCAATTCCTCAACCTCTTCGCCTATTCAGGTGGCGCCACCCTCGCCGCCGCACAGGGCGGCGCGCACTGTTGCCACGTCGACGCCTCCAAAGGTATGGTCGCCTGGGCCCGCGAAAATGCCACCCTCAACAACCTCCAGGACCACCCCATTCGATGGATCGTCGACGACGTCAATAAATTCCTCCAACGCGAGGCCCGCCGCGGACGGCGTTACGACGCGGTACTCCTCGACCCGCCCTCCTTTGGCCGCGGCAAGAGCGGAGAACTCTACAAGATCGAACAGGCCCTCCTCGAAACCCTTCAACTCGTCAAGGACGTCCTCAGCGAGCAACCCGCCTTTGTATACCTCACCAGCCACACCCCCGGATTCACCCCCACCGTACTCAGCAACCTCCTCCAGCAACTCCTGCCCGCAGGCAAGCTCGAACAGGGCGAAATGCTCCTGCGCGGGGAAGCGGATGCCCTCGACGTCCCCAGCGGCACCTGGTCGCGCTGGTCGGCCTAGAGTCCCAAAAAATCAGGGATTGGGCGCGGTACTCGCGTGGGGATCGACGAGTCCGGTAACCGGGCCGGCGTATTCCTCGGGCACGATATACTTAAACTGTTGCTCCGTTTGGTTGAGGTGGTGTTTCTCAACCTTAAACAAAGTCACCGGGCCGTCCTCGCTGAGGTGGTCGTTTTGTTGCTCCATCCAGGCGAAGAGCGCGGCTTTCAGACGCGCCTTGGTTTCGGCGTGGGCGGGATCTTTGGCGAGGTTTTTGAATTCAAAGGGATCGGCCTCGGTATCGTAGAGTTCCTCTTCGGGCTTGCCATGTTCCTTCGCGCCCCGTTCGAGGAAGTAATTAATTTCCTTCCCTGCGGCACGTTCGCGCTCGATACGCTCGAGGCTGTTGAAATTCCTCACATAATGGAAACGCCCATCGTGAACCGAACGTTGCGGAAAGACGCTGCGGCGCTGGATGCCCTGATTGTGCGCCACCCCGTACACGTAATCGTGGTGTTCCTGCGTGGCTCCGCTGAGTACCGGCAGGAGGCTCTTCCCGTCCAGTCCCTCGGGAACCGTGCCGCCCGCCAATTCAATCGCCGTTGGTACAAAATCCGCAAAACTCGTCAAGGCCGCCGTGCGCCCTGGTGCCACCTTACCCGGCCAACGCGCCATGAACGCCACCCGCAGACCGCGATCCGAGACCGTGAATTTTCCCATGTCCGCTCCGTGGTCATCGGCGTATAGAAAGAGCGTGTCCTGCTCCAGCCCATGCTTTTCCAACAACTGCAACACCGCCTGCACCTCGCGCTCCTTTTGCGCGATGCTCGCGTAATATTGCGTCGCGCGTTTCAAATTCCACTCCGTGGATGGCAGGTAAGGCGGCATCTGGATGTCACTCTTTGAGAAAGGCGTCTCCTTGATGTAGGGACCGTGCGGGTATTCACTCGCCACAATCATGCAGAACGGCTGCTCGCCCGACTGCCCCATGAAACGATCCATCGCTGCCACCGGAATGACCGGACGCGGGAGCCCCTGTTGACGAACGGGGTTCATGTGCTGCGTCCAGGGGAATTGCGCGGCGGGCTTCACGTGGGATTTGCCTGCCAGAATGACCTTGTAGTCCAGTTCACGCAAATAGGCGGCAAGGGTTTTTACCCCCGACCGCACCGAGTAATGATTCAGGAAACAACCATTGCGAATGGGATAGAGACCCGAGTACAGGATCGAACGGCTCGGCGCGCAGACCGCCTGCCCAGTGTACGCCCGGTCAAAGACCAGCCCCTCCTTCGAGAGCGCCAGCGACACTGGCGTCGGTACCTTCGTGTTTCCGTTGATCGCGTGATCCGGGAAACTCTGATCATCCGCGAGGAAGAAGACGATATTCGGGCGCGTGCCGCGCAGATCCTCCGCCGCCGACAGCGTGCTGTGATTGAACAGGCATCCAAGAATTAGGATCAGAGGGGCAAATCGTTTTAAAAGTGACATCCCCCAAACTAGCTCAAAGCGCCCACCCCCGCAATGGAGCTTTTTGAACCGGAAACTGCGACTATTGCGCCATCCTTTCCTGTCGCTCGTATTTCTCGTAGTCCTCAACTTCCAATTCCGCATCTGATTCATTTTCCACCGCAACAGGTCTTGCAATGGGGAACACACGGTAGCGGATTTCCTTTAGTTGGCGGACGTCGTTGTATACGAGAATCAAACGTCTTCCGTTTTTGGTAAATGCCAAGCGGGTCATCTCGATCACTTTTGATTTTCCATTTGCCGATGTTGCAAGCGCAAAGTCGAGCAAGGTTTTTCGCTTATCTACTTCAAGTTCAAAATTTCGTGCCTTGAAGGGATCAATACTTCCTACTCTCTTAGCGACCTTGGCTTTCACTGCCCGATTCGAGAAGTTAAATAGACGTATATTGTTAGTTGGAAAAGCCTTCAAACTCATGTCAAAGCTCGTACCCACAAAACTACCATTCGGTTTGCGAATAATGAAGATGAGCTTTTGCCCGGATTTTCCCATATCTACCTTGAGTACAGGTGCATATAATTTTTCGCCCATCTCATTGGTTCCGTTCTCCTTTACAAACTGCAGTATCGGAGCACCCTTGTAGTTGAAATAGCGACTCATCCCGCCCTCATGCGCACTGATATTGAAGATTTTTTTATCAGAGAAGAACTTTAGGTTTAAGGGTTGCTCTACATAAGGTTCATCCGGTGCGGGATAGTTCAAATATATAATACTGAAATTGTAGCGCTCAATAGCCGTTTGTCCTTCCTGAGCACTGAGCGTCTGCCACGCCCCAATGAAAACGGAAGCAGCAATCAAGCAACGAGCCAAGGTAGAGAGTGATTTCATGAATCCTATAACGACAGGCTTAGATTTTATCCGGAATTACCCAACCCTGCGAAATGATTTTGTAACGTCTGCCAAAATACTGATTGGTCGTGCTCCCAGGGCTTAGATAATTCGCATCCGAATCATCAACATAATCAGGACTGCGTTGAACGACGACTTCATAGTAAGCACGGCTTGATTCCGCACCGTCCAAGGCATCCTGTGAACTGCCATAACTACGGATTGAAAAGGTATCACTGCGTGCCTGTAATACCGAACCTAGTTTATTCAAAATGTCCGACTGCATCAAGAAACCCGGCATGCCCTCTACCAATGGACGATCCAATACTCCGTTGTCACCACTCGACTCTAGATAGAGCGGATACTTTGCCGCGCTGCTCCACAAACCGTCCTTGCCCGCAACTGTGGCAACGCCATTGATTTCAGCGGCATCGATAGCGGCCTGCAGGGGTCCATTAAGGGCAAAACCCGGCGAACTGGTATCGGTGGAGCGATTGATAAAATTCGATAAACTCAGGAAAGGACATTTTTGTCCATCAGCATCGTTAGTTGCGCTTCGCAAACGCACTTGGTTGACAATCTCTTGGGCCAGAGCAGCAATCTGCGCGTCCGATAAATTACGGAATCCAGCGGCAAGTTCATCTTTGCTGGATAAATTTGGCTCCTCACCGGGGGTGTCAAGCAAGGGCGTAGTGAAACGTGAAAAATTATGCCGCAGGTCGTCCTCAGCCGGGTTCACTCCCATGGTCTCGATATCACGCATTGCTCCAAGCACCGCCTCCCACGCGGCCACGGAGGTGGAATTCACATTAAAAGCACCCTGAAGTAGTAGATCCGCTGCCGCACGATTTTCAAGCGTTAGATTTGTACTGGAATCATCACTCAAAGTCAGGCGGCTATTGGGTAATGGAAAAGTAACCGCTTCACCCAAATCTTTTATTCCAGAAAAGAAAAATTCATCCCAAAGGATATCATTCAGCTCATAGGAATAATCATAATGCCCCGCTTGCATTGAACCACCATTACGTGTGAACAGATCCAGTCGCTTGGTTTCGTTAAGTCGTAAGAGGGGATTTGCACCGGAATTACCAATTGCATAACTGGGAGTAGCATAGAGCTGCAAGGTGTGCGAGTGCCATTTGGATCCATTGTCCGCCATACGATTACCGATCGCAGGTATGTCTTCATCCGAGCTCATGACATCGTAATTCATTAAATTTGCATGCGAAAGTTGCCCCAAGCTCACGGGCAATTCATCTGGAACTTCGTATAATA
>CBFHXZ010000059.1:0-8439 GCA_965659965.1 Coraliomargaritaceae bacterium | reverse complement strand
CGATGATGGATTCGGCGATGGCGTTGCCGTCGATGCGTTGCATGATGGGTGTTTTGGTTTGGGTAGTTTTAACGGGGATTGATGAAGAGGCGTTCGATGTCTTTTTGTCTGAGGATTTTGATACCGCCTTTGGGCATGCCTTTCAAGACCATCTGTCCGATTTGTATGCGGACGAGTTTTTTGACGAAGTACCGGTTGGCTTCGAAGAGGCGGCGGACTTCGCGTTTTTTGCCGTGATGGAGGTGTACTTCGAGGCGACGGGCATGGCCTTCGCCGACTTGGGGTGCGGGAATGACTTTTTCGGCTTTGAGGAATTCGCCTTCGTCTTCGACGCCGTTGAGGAGTTTGGGTATGTCGGCTTTATTGAAATCGCGGTGCAGGACGACGCGGTATTTTTTGACGATTTGATTGCTGGGGTGGGTGAGGCGGTGGGCGAGGTCGCCGTCGTTGGTGATGACGAGGAGGCCTTCGCTGTCCTTATCGAGGCGTCCGGCGCAGAACATGCGCTGGCGTTGGAGGTCGGAGGGGAGGAGTTCGAAGACGGTTTGTCCACCATGGGGGTCGACGTTGGTGCAGAGGAAGCCTTTGGGTTTGTTGAGGATAAGGGTGACTGGGCGTGCGTATTCGGTGGGGATGGGTTTTTTGTTAACGAAGATGGCATCGTTGGGTTGTCCCTTGTCGCCGAGTTCGGCGATTTTGCCGTTGTGTCGTACTTTGCCGTCGCGGATGAGGGCTTCGGCCTCGCGGCGGGAACAGAGACCGGCATTGGCGATAATTTTCTGGAGGCGCTGTGGTGCTTGCTCGGGCATGGGAGCACTTCAGTGTAAACAGGGCGGTGCTGTCAATGTTGCTAAAAGATAAGATTGGGGCTTGCGCTTGTTGGGGATTATAAAAAGAACAGAGTATTGGCAAACGCGCCTAATTTTCTCGATATTTATCTATGACTGAAACAAGTGAAAAAAAAGTGGCCTTGGTGACCGGAGCGGGTCGCGGAATCGGAAAAGCGATTGCGGAGCGTCTAGCGGACGCGGGGCATCATGTGATTTGCGTGAGTCGCTCGGAGGGTTCGTGTGGCGCAGTGGCGGATGCGATTGTTGCCGGGGGTGGATCAGCGGAGAGCCGGGCGGTGGATGTTGCGGACCGTTCAGCGGTCGAGGCGGCGAGCGAGGCGTTTTTGGAAGCACATGGTACGGTGGATGTATTAGTGAATTGTGCGGGGATTACACGGGATGGTTTGTTGTTCCGGATGTCGGATGACGATTGGGATGATGTGATTGCGACGAATTTGAGCAGTGTCTTTGCCTGGAGTAAGTATTTGGCGCGGCCGATGACGCGGAAACGCTGGGGTCGGATCATCAACATTTCCTCGGTGATTGGTTTGATGGGTAATGCCGGTCAGGCAAATTACGCCGCAACGAAAGCTGGGATCCATGGACTCACCAAGAGCCTCGCCAAGGAATTTGCCGCGCGCAATGTGACCGTGAATGCGGTGGCTCCGGGTTTTATCGCAACGGACATGACGGCTGAGTTAAACGAGCAGCAACAGGAGGCGATTGTGGGGATGATTCCCCTGAAGCGAATGGGTGCGCCTGAGGACATTGCGGCAATGGCGGCATTTTTGGCTAGCGAGGATGCAGGCTTCATCACCGGTCAGGTTTTTACGGTTGACGGTGGCATGGTGATGTGATGCTTGGATATGTAAATTTAATAACCCTACAAAGAACAAAATCATGTCAGATCAAACTATTGAAGAACGCGTCAACGCAATCATCGTCGAACAACTCAACGTCAATGCGGAGCAGGTAGTCCCAGAAGCTTCTTTCCTCGATGACCTGGGAGCCGACTCACTCGATACCGTTGAATTAATCATGGCCTTTGAGGAAGAGTTTAAAGACGAGGTAAACGGCGAGATCCCTGAAGAGGATGCCGAAAAGCTTCAGACTGTGGGCGATGTTTTGAAATACATCACCGAGAAAGCCGGTTAAGCCTTTGAATCTTGTTAATCTTCCTAAGCCGCATTTATGCGGCTTAGTTTTTAACCACCCTCTGCGAAAGGCTTGCGGACACGACCGGAGTAGTATTGCCTCGCACAAGTTTTTTTGAAAACTCCGTAAACTTCATAAACTGATAAAAACATGGAAACTGAGCGCCCAAGAAATCGCGTCGTCGTAACCGGAATCGGCACAATTGCAGCACAGGGAACGGGAGTCGACCCATTCTGGGAGGCCATCTTGGCGGGTAAGAGCGGCATCGACACCGTCTCGAGTTTCGACGTAACAGGTTACCCATCGCAGGTGGGCTCGGAAGTGCGGGATTTCAATGCGGGTGATTTTATGGATCCCAAGGAAGCGCGTCGCAATGACCGCTACACTCATTTCGCGGTGGCGGCCTCAAAGCTGGCGCTGCAGGATGGCGCCCTCGACTGTGCCACCCCCGACCCGGAACGTTTTGGGGTTTTGGTCGGTTCCGGCATCGGAGGCATGCAGACCATTCAGGAACAAAGCCAGCGTTTGTACGAAAAAGGCCCCCGCAAGGTTTCACCCTTCATGATTCCATCCCTCATTGCAAATATTGCCAGTGGGGTGGTTGCCATTGAAACCGGAGCCCGTGGGCCGAATTACGGGATCGTGAGTGCCTGCGCGACCGGTACGCATACGATTGGTGAATCCTTCCGTATTTTGCGCGATGGTGAAGCGGATGTCATGCTTGCGGGTGGTAGTGAAGCTGCGATTACAGAATTGGGCTATGCGGGCTTTTGCTCGATGAAGGCCATGAGCACGCAATACAACGACGCCCCTCAGACGGCGAGTCGTCCCTTTGACAAGGGCCGTGACGGCTTTGTGATGGGTGAGGGTGCAGGTGTGCTCCTGCTCGAGACTCTTGAGCATGCCCAGGCACGTGGCGCGCGCATCTATTGTGAGATTTCCGGTTACGCCGCCAGTTGCGACGCCTTCCACATCACTTCACCCGATCCCGAAGGCAAAGCCCTTTCTACGGCAATCGGCAAGGTCATTCAGGAAGCGGGTCTTGCCGTTGAGGATGTGGACTACATTAACGCCCACGGCACCTCGACGCCCTACAACGACAAGTTTGAAACCAACGCCATCAAGATCGCCCTCGGGGAACACGCCTCGAAGATCATGGTGAGTTCCACCAAGTCCATGACCGGACACCTCCTCGGTGCGGCAGGCGGTATTGAATCTGCAGTTTGCGCTAAGACTATTCACACGGGCAAGGTGGCTCCGACGATTAACTACAACGAGCCCGATCCCGACTGCGATCTCGACTATGTGCCGAATACCATGCGTGAGGCGGACGTGAAAGTTGCGATCTGTAACAATTCCGGATTCGGGGGGCAGAACGCTACGCTCCTCTTCAAGCAATTTGAGGCTTAAGGGCTTGCCAGGCGCGGGCCGAGGTCACGGTAGCGCAATTTGGGGAAAAGAGGTGAAATCCCGGTCAAAACCGGCAAGGGTGATACCGTAGCTGAGGGCAAAGGCTGCCAGATAGGCATCCACCCAGCGTTTAGGCGCCGCAGATTCCAGTCCTGCAAATTTTTTCCAGTGGGTGTTAAGTCCCGGCAAGGCCCGTGGGATGCGTTTGTACCTCAATCGGTGAGTTCGATTTGCTCGACGATTTCGAGTCCGTAGCCGTCCAAGCCGACGACCTTGCGGTTGGTGCTTGAAAGGAGTTGGATTTTTTGAAGTCCGAGCGCGACGAGGATTTGCGCCCCGATTCCGTAATCGCGGAAATCCATCTTTGCCGGGCCGACGGTTTTGATCGCAGCAGCACCGTCCTTTTCTTGAATACGGATTCCGCCCTGGTCTTGTTCGATATAGAGCATTACTCCGTGCCCTTGTTTTGCAATGGATTTCAGGGCTTGGTTCAGGGCTCTGTAATTACCCATACCTTTTGCGCGGAAGATGTCTGCAAGGAGGTTTTCGCTCTGCACGCGCACGAGGGTTGGCTCGGGATTGAGTTCCCCAATGCTGAGGGCGAAGTGCTGGCGGTTATCGAGGACGCTGCGGAAGACGTGAAGATCAAAGGTGCCGTATTCTGATTCGAAGGGCTCAGTCAAAAGATGTTCCACCAGGCGGTCACGGGTGTGGCGGTATTCGATGAGGTCTTTGATAGAAATTAGCTTCAGGCCGTGTTCCTCCTTAAATTGGATGAGGTCGGGCAGACGTGCAAGGGAACCGTCCTCGTTGAGGATTTCGCAAATTACACCTGCGGGGCTGAGCCCTGCCAATTGTGCGAGGTCGACGGCTGCCTCGGTATGTCCTGCGCGTTGGAGGACTCCGCCGGGTTTCGCGCGCAGCGGGAAGACGTGCCCCGGTTGCACCAAGGCTTCCGCCTTTGTTAGCGGGTCTCCCAAGAGGCGGATGGTTTCTGCCCGGTCGGCGGCGCTGATACCGGTGCTGATTCCTTCGGCGGCATCGACCGAGACCGCGAAATCGGTTTGGTGGGATTCGCGATTTTCGGCGGCCATGGGGTTGATTCCGAGATGGCGCAGTTGTGGCCCCAGCATGGGTACGCAGATGAGACCCCGCGCGTGGCGGATCATCATATTCACCGCTTCCGGAGTCACCTTTTCAGCGGCAAAGATGAGGTCGCCCTCGTTTTCGCGGGCTTCGTCATCGGTCACAATCACAAGTTTGCCGTCGGCGATATCGCGGATGGCGTCCTCGATGGGATCGAAGGGGCTGTCGTTTTGCTGCACCATAGATAAGAAGTTTGATAGTGTTGCATCAAATGGCTTTTGAGCAAGCGCGAAGGTTGGGAACGTGGAAGGCTGAACACTGAACATCGAAGGCTCTCTGTGTCTCTGTGGTGAATTATTAAACACAGAGGAACGGAGGTAGGGAGGGGATGAACACTGAACGTTGAACGTCGAACCTCGAACATTGAAGGGTGGTCACTGAATTAACCACGAATGGGGAGTCACGGACTTGTTGCGCCAAGGCCGGCAGAGCTGGCAACCGCTGATCTTCGCTAATAAACGCTCATGTTTTTATAAGTGGAAGCGGCAATCCTGCCGCTTTGCTGGTGGCTTGAAAGCGACAGGAATGTCGCTTCTACGCTTCCAACTTTCAACTGACAACTTCCAACCCCATAACCACTTCGTGCTTTTCGTTTATTTCGTCGTTAAAAATAGGGCCTTTGTAGAGATTAAGCGTGAGGGGAAGGGTTGCCTTTCGCGGATTGAAAGGGCAAGGGTAGGGGTATGGAAGCAGGGGCACTACCGATTCACGCAGTAGCGGGCAAACTTGTAGCGGGAATCCGCGAAGAGGGGCGGGTGGTTTTGCGTGCGCCGACGGGTTCGGGAAAATCGACGCAGGTGCCGCAGATTCTGTTGGATGACGCTGGGGTGAAGGGTTCGATTGTTGTTTTGCAGCCGAGGCGGTTGGCGGCGCGGATGTTGGCGGCGCGGGTGGCAAAGGAACGCCGGTGCGAGCTCGGCGGGGAAGTAGGCTACCAAATCCGTTTTGAGAACCGCACGAGCGAGGGGACGCGTATTCGCTTTGTGACCGAGGCGATTTTGTTGCGCCAATTGCTGGCGGACCCCTCTTTACCGGGTGTGGGGGCGGTGGTGCTGGATGAATTTCACGAGCGGCATTTGACGAGTGATTTGAGTTTAGCCTGTGCGCTGGAGTCGGTACGGACAGTGCGTCCGGATTTAAAGTTGGTGGTGATGTCGGCAACCTTGGATGTAGAGGCGGTGGCGGAATTTTTGAAACCAGCGGCGCTGGTGGAGGCGATGGGACGGGCTTATCCGGTGACGGTGCGTTATGCGGGGGCGTCGTTGGGGCGTGATACAGCGCCCGTATGGACGCGGGCGGCGCGAGCTTTTCGGGAAGTGGTGCGTTCGGGTCAAGAGGGGGATGTTTTGATTTTCATGGCGGGGGCGTATGAGATCCGGCGGACGCTGGCGGAACTGGAGGGGCTTCCGGATTCGCGGGCTTACGATTTATACCAGCTGTACGGAGAATTGGCACCGGAGGCACAGGATCGGGCGGTGGCACGTGGGGAGCGTCCAAAGGTGATTGTGGCGACGAATGTGGCGGAAACTTCGATAACGATTGAGGGGGTACGGGTGGTGATTGATGGGGGTCAGGCGCGGGTGGCGCGGTATGATGCCCGGCGGGGAATCAATGCTTTGTTGGTGGAGCCGATCAGTCGGGCGGCTGCGGAACAACGGACAGGTCGGGCGGGTCGCACGGCGCCGGGGATGTGTGTACGTTTGTGGTCTGAGGCGGAACACGGTGGACGGGCGGAACGGGACAGCGCGGAATTACAACGGGTGGATTTGGCGGAGACGGTCTTGTTGTTGCGTTCGACAGGGGTTGAGGATTTGGAGGGTTTTGGGTGGTTTGAACGTCCTGCGCGGGCGGCTTTGGAAAAAGCGGTGGCCTTATTGGAAACTTTGGGCGCACTGGATGTGGGGGGCGCATTGACCGAGCGCGGGGCTGAGATGGCGCGTTTACCTTTACATCCGCGATATGCCCGAATGTTGTTGGAAGCGGCGGAGCGCGGGGTGCTTGGAAGGGTGGCGCGTATTGCGGCTTTGAGTCAGGGTCGTCTGGTGTATCGCGCGAATGCCACGGGTGCATCGCGGGCGCGGCAGTTGCAGGTGGTTGAGGATGCCTGCGGAGAGGACTCGGATTGGCAGGTGCAGTTGCGTGCTTTGGAAGTGGCGGGTGAGGTGAAGTATCGGGTGGAGGCCTGTGCGGAATTGGGGATTCACGCGGGGACGGCGCGGCAGGCGGGGATGGCGGCGAAGCAATTGCGTGGGTTGGTGCGGGGTTATGCCGGTGATCGTGATGATTTGGATGGCAGGGGAATCGCGAAGGCGTTGGGGGCGTGTCTGTTGGCGGCGTTTTCTGATTATTTGGCGATACGGAAGGATCGCGGGACGCGTCGTTGCCGATTGTTGGGCGATCGGGGCGGGGAGTTGCGACGCGAGAGCGTGGTAGAAAGTGAGCTCTTTGTGGCGGCAGAACAGGAGGAACGACAGGTGCGTGGTGAGGTAACGGTCTTGGTCGGGATGGCAACGCGGGTGGAGGCGTCGTGCTTGGAGGAGCTTTTTCCGGAAGATTTCAATGAAGTGGTGGAGACGCGCTACGATTCGAAGGCGCGGCGGGTTGTGAGTGCGTGGGAGCGGCGTTTTCGGGATTTGGTACTCGAGCGCGGCGAGTTGGGAGAACCCGACCCTGAGGCGGCGGGTGAATTATTGGCAGCGGAAGTATTGGCGGGGCGTTTGGTTTTGAAGCAATGGGATGCCTCGGTGGAGGCATGGATCCGGCGGGTGAATTTTGTGGCGAAGCATTGTCCGGAAACGGAAATTGCGGCGCTTGATGGGGATGCGCGGGAATTATTGATTGAGCAAATTTGTGCTGGAGGGACGAGTTACAAGGCGATCAAGGATCGGGCGGTGCTGCCGGTGTTGAAGGAATGGGTGGCACCGGAACAGTTGTATTATTTAGAGACCTACGCGCCGGAGGAATTGGACTTGCCGCGACGGAAGCGTCCGGTGCGTTTGCGCTACGAAGCGGATGGGAGGGTCTTTGTAGCGTCAAAATTGCAGGATTTTTATGATGTGCCTGGATCGGCCTTAAGACTGGCGAATGGACAGGTGGCTCCGGTGGTGGAATTATTGGCTCCGAATGGGCGCCCCGCGCATGTGACGGATGATTTGGATGTTTTTTGGGAGGGGGCGTATGCACACGTGCGAAAGGAATTGGCGGGTCGTTATCCGAAGCACGAATGGCGCTGAGGGGCGGTATTATGGCGAGGGACAGGAAAAGCGACAGGATTGTCGCTTCCAGGGGATGCGGGCACTGAGTAAAGTGGGTAGGGTTTTGATTTTCGGCTGGTCAGGGAGGGCGGCGCGGGGTTTGCTTTGGGTTTAACGAATGCGTCTGCTTTGCCTTATAGTTTTATTGTGTGGGTTGTCATCGCCGGTGGCGGGGACGGGTCTGGATGTGATTGCCCCGAGTGCGCCGGTAAAGGATTTTCGTTTTCCGAATTTTGGGCCCAATGGCTACACGCAATGGGTCTTGCAGGGTGAGAAGGGGATATATGACGGGCCGGAACAGATCCGGGTGGAGGCCATGCGTTTGCGGGTCTACACGGGGGATGAGCGGATGGCGGTGGAGTTGAGTATGGATAGTCCTATGGCGGCAATACGCCTGCAGGAGAACCGTGCGGAATCGAAGGAATCGATACGGATCACGGGGGAGAATTTTGAGATTACGGGGATGGGGTGGAACTGGAACGGGGATGATAAGGATATCGTGGTTTCCGATGCGGCGCGGGTGGAATTCACGGAGGGGATTTTTGTTAATGAAAAGATCGGGGAGAAATCTGATGATAAAGCGGAGGTAGGCTTGACGGTGGTGCGAAGTGAATCCCTGCGCTTGAAGACGACTGCGGAGGATT
>CBFHXZ010000058.1:0-8448 GCA_965659965.1 Coraliomargaritaceae bacterium | reverse complement strand
CAATCGCCAGCCGTGCTTTAGTGTTGCACCCAGCGGAAAGGCTTTTCTTAGTAATGGGATGTCCGAGTCGCCCGACCACCTCATGCCCGCCTTCCCGCCGATTAATTTTGCGGCGGAGTTAAACGAGGAACAATACGCAGCGGTGACGGCGGACCCCGGCCCGGCGCTGGTGTTGGCGGGCGCGGGCTCGGGAAAGACCCGCACCCTCACCTATCGGGTGGCCTACCTCCTGCACACCGGTATCCAGCCCCATGAAATTCTCCTGCTGACCTTCACCAACAAAGCAGCACGGGAAATGCTCGAGCGGGTCGAGGATTTGACGGGGATTTCCCGGCGTCAACTCTGGGGCGGCACCTTCCACAGCATCGCCCAGCGCATCCTGCGGGTCCATGGCGAAAAAATCGGCCTAAAACGCCACTATACCATCCTCGACGAGGGCGAGGCGGAATCCCTCCTCAAGAATTGCATCAACTCGGTCGATGCGAAGTTCATCAAGGGCAAACACAACCCTAAGCCCAAGGTCCTCGCCAACATGATCAGCTTCGCGCGCAACACCTGTTCCCCCGTGAGCGAGCAGGCGGGCGAATACTTCCCGCTCCTCGACGGCATCGCCGACAAGGCAGTCGCATTCCACAAGGCCTATCAGGCCGAAAAACTCAAACAACAGGTCGTGGATTACGACGACCTCCTCGAGCACCTCCTCAAACTCCTCAAGGAACACCCCGAAATCGCCGCCCTCTATCAGGAGCGTTTCAAACACATTCTGGTGGACGAATTTCAGGACACCAACCGTTTGCAGTCGGACATCATCGAACAATTCGGCGCGCACCATCAAATCATGGCGGTGGGTGACGACGCGCAGTGCATCTACACCTGGCGCGGCGCGGACTTCGACAATATCATGCGTTTCGAGGACCGCCACCCCGGCGCGACCCTGCACAAGATCGAGACCAATTACCGCAGCACCCCCCAGATTCTCGAATTCGCCAACGCCATCCTTGCCCACCAACCTTCCGGACGCGGCTACCACAAGGAATTGCGACCCGTCAAAGACGACGGTCAACTCCCCTACTTCGTTCCCATGATGGATACCCGCGGGCAGGCCAACTTCATCCTGCAACGCATCGAGGGATTGGTAGACGAGGGCCGTGACCTCTCGGAAATCGCCATCCTCTACCGAGCACATTTCCACGCCATGGATCTCCAGATGGAACTATCGCGCCAGAACATCGATTATCAAATCACCAGCGGGGTGCGTTTCTTTGAACAGGCGCACATTAAGGACTTCACCGCCCAGTTGCGTTTCGCCTCCAACCCCGCCGACATCTCCGCCTTCGCGCGCTTCACCACCCTCCTCCCCAAGGTCGGCCCTAAGACCGCCGAGCGCATCCACGCTTTTACCCGTCAACTGGCTGAAAAGGAAACCCGCGATTTCTGCGAAGCCCTGACGGACGACAAGGTACTCCAAAAAGTGCCCGCCAGCGCCCGCGAGGAATGGCCCTCCCTCGCCGCCACCATACTGGAAATCAACCAGGCGCTCGCCGAGCAGGCTCCGGGGGAAGTCGTGGAACAGGCATTGCAGGGTTGGTACGGCAGCTACATCCGCGAGATCTACCCTAACTGGAACGACCGTGAGGACGACCTGCAAAGCCTCATCGCCTTCGCTAACCGCTACGAGACCATGGAGGAACTCCTTGCGCAACTCGTTCTCCTCGCCTCAGAGAGCAACGAACGCACCGCCGAGGACCAGAAGAATTGCCTGCGCCTGACCACTATCCACCAGGCCAAAGGTCTCGAATTCCCCGTGGTCTTTGTCATTGGCCTTGCCGACGGGCTCTTCCCCCTGCAACGCACCATCGACAGCGGCGACCTCGAGGAAGAACGCCGCCTCTTTTACGTCGCGGTCACCCGCGCGATGGACGAACTCTACCTCAGTTATCCCATGCTCAATCAACGCGGGCAAAACGTCATGCGCATGAATCCCAGTCGTTTCATTCAGGAGATTGACCCCGGCCGTTTTGAAACCCTGCGGGTCGCGCCCTCGCGCTCCTATTAGGGAGCCTTCAATCCGCGCGTACCTAGCGTTGACAAGCCCGCCCTGCTTAAAATGCTAAAGCTCATGCCTCGCGCCGTTATCCTCTTTCTCCTTTGCCTCGGTTTTGCCGCCTGTTCCAGCGTGCCAGCGCCCAAGATTGAATCAGTGGAAATCCTTGAAATCTATCCCAAATTCATGGAAGCGCGCGACTTCAAGCGCATCGGGGAATTCCTGACCGGCGTGGAGGAACTGGGCAAACGCACCATTGTGCGCAGTCAATCCGACAACCGCAGGGGCTTCTACTTCACCCTTAGTCTGGATCAACGCATCGACCGCCTCCCCCGAGGTACCCGCGTTATCGCGGAAATCTTCACGCCCAACAAAACGGAAGTACAACGCTTTGATATCGCCCTGCCCGCTAAACGTAGCAAGAGCCGCGAACTCCTCTTTGGACTGAGCGGAAGCGATTGGCCCTTTGGAAACGAACGCGTACCCGCGGCCTGGAAGTTTAGCCTCCTCGATCCCAACGGCAAATTACTTGGCAGCGCCCAGAGTTACCTCTGGAACTAAGCCCACGGGCTATTCAATCGAGCGAATGCGGCCCGCACGACCATTGGGCAGCTCGAAATTGTCACCCGCCCGTAGGCCCAACAAGCGGTGTGCCAAGGCGGATTGCGGCGTGATGACAGTCACCTCGACGGCTTCCACCCTTACCACGTGACCGCCCGCTACCCCCGCAAAAAAGAAATATTCCTCGCCAGTATCAAAATCACAGCAAAACAAGGCCCCGAGCGAAACCCGCTCCACCGGACGCATCAAATCCTCCCGCTCGGACTGCAATTCCTCCACCGCGTCCGCCCATTGCTTCGCCTGACCCGCCTGACCCGCCGCCAAATACGACGCCTCCAGACCCTGGGTGTCCCACTTTGATTCCGCGCGTGATTCCTCGTTCATGGCGTAGTCCGCCGCATCCTTGGAAGCATCAACGGCATGCTGCGCCTCCACGCGCAAAGTCTCCAACAAGCGATTGTAGAATAGTTCCTTATTCATCCTTAAAAACAGCGAGCTAATTTATCCCCCGCTCTCAAAGCAACCCATTTTATCAGCACCGCCCCGAATTTTGCCCCCTGAATCCTGTCTTGTCTTGTTCCAGCAAAACTAACAGGTTCACGAATTAGCAAAAACCACAACCAATGACTTGGGAAACTTACTTCGTATTTGGCCTCCTCGCCTTTGCCATCATCAGCTTTATTTGGGAACGCATTTCCGCAGACCTGACGGCCTTGACGGTATTTGCGACCCTGCTCTTTGTGAGTATGCTCACAAAGAGCACCGAGTTGCCTGATTTTGACGGCCTGTTGATGGTCTTCAGCAACTCCGCCCCGCTCACCATCGCGGCCATGTTCATCGTGAGTGCCGCCCTCGAACGCACGGGTGCCATCGATCAAATCACGGCCTATTTGCGGAAGATGGTTCAGTTTCCCTACAAGCGTTTCCTTTTCATTATGATTGTGGGCGTGGCGGCGGTTTCCGCCTTCGTGAACAACACCCCCGTGGTGATCGTACTCATGCCGGTCATCCTGACCCTTTCCCGCGAGATGGGGCTGCCCTCCTCCAAACTCCTCATCCCCCTCTCCTACGCCTCCATTTTTGGCGGCACCTGCACCCTTCTTGGTACCAGCACCAATTTGCTCGCAAGCGGTATTCTCGTCGATGCCGGGCACCGCGCCATCGGAATGTTTGAACTCGCCGCAGTGGGCCTACCCATTCTCGCCGCTGGTACCCTCTACCTCGTCTTTTTTGGCAACCGACTCCTCCCGCGCCGCGAAACCCTCACCTCCATCCTCAGCGAATCTGAGCGGGAGGAATACATCACCGAGGCCTTTGTGCGCGCCGATTCCAACCTCATCGGTTTACCCGCCGCGGAGTGCGGCTTCATCAAGTCACGCCGCATACGCCTCCTCGAAATCGTCCGTCACGGGGTCGCGGTGCGCGAAGATCCCAAGCAGGTAGCCCTCGAGGCAGGTGACCGCCTGGTCATGTCCTGCCATCCCTCCGGTATTGCCGCCGCCCGCTCAGAAAAAGGCATCGCCCTCCAGGCGGAGCTTTCCGAAGACCTCGAAACCATCGCCACCGACGAAGGCGCCATCGTGGAGGCGGTCGTAACCCCCAACGCCACCATCGCCGGCAAAACCCTCGACGAAATCAACTTCCGTCAACGCTTCCGCATGGTCGTGGTCGCCATTCACCGCAAGGGGCAAAACCAGCGGGAACAACTCAACGAATTGCGCCTACAACCCGGGGACACCCTCCTCATGATGGGCTCCAACCGCGCCATCGAAAACCTCAACAATAACGAAGAACTCATTCTCCTCGACCGTCCCCGCGTGCCCGCCAAAGACATCCGCGCCAAAATGCCCATCGCCCTCCTCACCAGTGCCGGAATCGTCGCGCTCGCCACCTTCAACCTGGTGCCCATCCTTGCCGCCGCCAGCCTCGGAGTTGCCGTCCTTCTCCTTAGCGGTTGCATGAAGCCCAAGGAAGCCTACGCCTCCGTCGAGTGGAGTATTCTCGTGATTATCTTTGGCATGCTCGCCCTTGGCACCGCCATGGACAGCACCGGCGCCAGCCTCCTCATCGCGGAAAACCTCATTGCCTTTGTCAATAGCCTCGTGCCCCTGCAACTGCAGAACGTTGCCATGTTGCTCCTCATTTACATCATCACCTCCACCTTTACGGAGTTCCTCTCGAACAACGCCGCCGTCGCCCTCATGGTCCCCATCGCCCTAGGGGTTGCCCTGACCCTCGGCGTCGACCCCCGCCCCTTCGTCGTGGGCACCTGTATCGCCGCATCCGCCAGTTTCGCAACCCCTATCGGTTACCAGACCAACACCTACATCTACGGCGTAGGCGGTTACAAATTCAAGGACTTCACCAAAGTCGGCCTGCCCCTCAATATGATTTGCTGCGCCGTCACCGTGCTCGTGGTGCCGCTCTTCTGGCAGTTCTGAACAAGCGTTCACCTTACGGGCAAGAACGCGCCTAGATATAATACATCTCGCCCGGGTCGTTCACAATGAACGCCTCCAGGGTGTAGCCTTCAAGTTGCTTGCGCACGTCCGCACCGATGGCAGACCAAATTTCACCGACCCGTTCACCAGACTGGCCCTCGTTCGCAAAATTCGTTTCCAGAAATTCCGGATCGAGCGCCTGTACGATCTCACTCAGTTGTATGCGCTCAGGTGCCCGCGACAAAGCGTAGCCTCCCTGCTTGCCGCGCTTGCTGACGATCAAGCCCGCCGTGCGCAACTCATTCAAAATCTGCACCAAATAGTTCGCGGGCACGTCTTCCGCATGCGCCAAAGTCTCCACGTGCGCCATGCTTCCCTGCCCGTGCGTGCGGCCTAATTGCGCCATCACCCGGCAGGCATATTCCAGTTTGTTTGAGACTTTCATCGCCGCAAAACCTACTATTTTGACTCAATAAGTAAACTTATTTTTCCAAGACCGTATATCACTCAAAAACCGACATCTAAGTCGTTGATTTATAATAGGATAAAATAGGCACAAAAAATATGCCCCAAGGGCACTTTTTAGTGGCATCACCGCAAAACCATCCATACATTTTTCAACTTATGTCCGACTCAGATACGCCCGAAAAACCAAGCAACGCAAAAGGCTCCAAAACAGCCGGCAAAGATGTCTACGATTCTTCGAAAATCCAGAAGCTGGAAGGCCTCGAAGGTGTCCGCAAACGGCCCGATATGTATATCGGTGACACCAACGAACGGGGACTCCACCACTGCGTCTTTGAGATCGTTGATAACTCCATCGACGAAGCCCTCGCCGGGCATTGCTCGAAGATAACCGTCAGCATTCACAACGACGGCTCCTGCTCCATCGAGGACGACGGACGCGGCATTCCGGTCGACATTCACCCCAAGTATAAAATACCCGCACTCGAGTTGGTAATGACCAACCTCCACGCCGGCGGCAAGTTTGGCAAGGGAGCTTATCAGGTCTCCGGTGGTCTCCACGGGGTCGGCGCGAAATGCGTCAACGCGGTCTCGGAATGGTTCGAGGTCGAGGTGCGCCGCGACGGCAAGGTTCACAAAATGGAATTCTCTCGCGGCCTGACCACTCAAAAGATGAAGGTCATCGGCGAGACCAACCGCAACGGTACCCGCATCGCCTTCCTGCCCGATCCCGAAATCTTCCTCACCACCCGCGAATTTAATTTCGAGCTCCTCAGCAAACGCCTGAGAGAACTCGCCTTCCTTAATCCGGGCATTGAGATCACCTTTAACGACGAACGCGACAACAAGACCGAGAACTTCCTCTTCAAGGACGGCATCGCCGAATACGTCACCTTCCTGAACGAAAACAAAAACATCCTTCACGAAGCGCCAATCAGTTTCCACGGCGAGGCGCCCACCCCAAATCCCGACCTCGACGCCAATATCGTCGTCGATATCGCCTTTCAATACAACGACGGCTACAGCGACCAAATCTACGCCTACGCCAATTCCATTCACAACATCGAGGGCGGTACCCACCTTTCCGGTTTCCGCACCGCCCTTACCCGCGTGGTCAACAACTACGCCAAACAAAACGGCCTCCTCAAGGACAAAGATCCCTCCCTTTCCGGCGACGACGCCCGCGAAGGCCTCACCGCCGTCATATCCGTAAAAGTCCCCGAGCCGCGCTTCGAGGGCCAAACCAAGACCAAGCTCTCCAACGGCGAAGTCGACGGCATCGTTCAAAAAATCACCGGCGAAGAACTCAAATACCATTTCGAGACCAACCCGCAGATTGCCAAAAAACTCATCGAGAAATGCCTCAACGCCGCACGCGCCCGCGAAGCCGCTCGCAAGGCACGTGAGACCGTCCGCAAGGGCGCCCTTTCCTCCGGCGGATTGCCCGGCAAACTCGCTGACTGTTCCTCCAAGGATCCCTCCGTCTCCGAACTCTACATCGTGGAGGGTGACTCCGCGGGTGGTTCCGCCAAGCAGGGACGCGACCGCGCTACCCAGGCGATCCTGCCCATTCGCGGTAAACTCCTGAACGTTGAAAAAGCCCGTCTCGACAAGGTGCTCAACAATAACGAAATCCGCACCCTCATCACCGCCGTCGGTACCGGTATCGGCGACCACGAGGGCGACGGTGCCTTCGATGCCGAAAAAGCCCGTTACCACAAAATCATCCTCATGACGGATGCCGACGTGGACGGTGCCCACATCCGCACCCTACTCCTTACCTTCCTCTTCCGCCAAATGCGCGGACTCATCGAATCGGGCTACGTCTATATCGCCCAACCCCCGCTTTATAAAATCAAACGCAAGCGCCGCGAGCAATACATCGACAACGATCCCCAGCTCAACCGCATCCTCCTCGAACTCGGTTCGGAAGACGTCACCCTCATCCGCACCCGCGATGACCGCCAACTGAGCGGCGCGCAAATCGACGAACTCGTCGAGGCCCTCTCCCGCCTTGAAGTCGTCGGTCGCGGCGTCACCCGTTACGGTTGCGATTTCGCCAGCTACCTCGATCAGCACGATGCCGACAACTACAACCTCCCCCGTTACGTCGCCCGCATCCGCACCGGAAACGAGGAGAAATTCCGCTTCCTGAAAAACGATGACGAACGCGCCGCCTTCCACGCGGAGTTTGAACTGACCGATGCCAATGTCGGTGACACCGTCGTCCGAGAAATCCAAAACGAAGAGGGCATCAAAACCCAACAACGCATCTCCCTGCACGAAATTTTCGAGTCCACTGAAATGACCAAACTCCTCCGCGACCTCGCGGAAGCCGGCATCGACACCCACCAGTTTACCCAAACCGAAGATTCGCGCTACAGCCTTGTTGAAAACCTCGGCGATCCAAAAAAAGAGGAACGCATCGAGCTCCATTCCATCATCGAACTCGTCGACAATATCCGCGCCATCGGACGACGCGGCCTCAGCATCCAACGCTACAAGGGCCTCGGGGAAATGAACCCCAAACAACTCTTTGAGACCACCATGGATCCCGAAACCCGCCGACTCCTCAAGGTCAACATCGCCGATGCCGCCGCCGCGGATAACACCTTCTCCATGCTCATGGGTGAAGACGTCCCCTCCCGCCGCGCCTTCATCGAAGACAACGCCCTCAACGTATCCCACCTCGACGCCTAAAACCAACGCATACTTTACGAATTCACGCCTTTATTTAAATGGAAAACCCACCCAACGAACCCGCTTCCGCAAACGAGCGCGCCGAAGTAACCTCCATCTCGGAGATCATGCAGACCGCCTACATCGATTATTCGATGTCGGTCATCGTGAGCCGCGCCCTGCCCGACGCCCGCGACGGCCTCAAGCCCGTCCAACGCCGTATCCTCTACGCCATGCTCCGTGAGGGCCTGCTTCATA
>CBFHXZ010000057.1:0-8840 GCA_965659965.1 Coraliomargaritaceae bacterium | reverse complement strand
AAACCGTCCGCCAGAGGGTCTTTCCCAATATGATATTTTCCTAAATGAATCGTCCGGTAGCCTCCCGCCTGCAAGGCTTCTGCCATAGTTACAACCGCATCCGGCAAGTGAATTGTATTCTTTACCGGGATTAATTTACGGTATTCAGCCTTCCCGCGTTGAGAACTACCTACCGTATAAACTCCATGACGCGCGCTCCACTGACCGCTGTGCACACAGGCTCGACTCGGCGCACAATTCGCAGCTGGTGAATATGCATTTTCAAAAATCAAGCCCTCCGCGGCCAAATCATCCAAATTCGGTGTGCGGAACTTTGAATTGTTATAGCCAACATCCATCACACCAAGGTCATCGGCGTTGATGTAGAGTATATTCGGTTTGGGCGAAGCCTCTTCGGCCGGCGCAGAGATCACTGACAACGCAGCCAGACAGGCCATAAAGATCAATTTTATATTCATCGGTTTAAATAGACGGTATTCGCTATTTCTTCGCCTTCGTGAATTTAGTGAAGGGAAAACCTAAAAACGCTAGCTACCTTGCCACGATACCCATTCTCACAGCGAACGGCCCGTCTTATTTTGAGGCTTTGGCTAAGCCCGACTGCCAACGTTTCCCTGATTTACCTGCATACAGCATGTAGTAACTGTTACCAACTTCAAAGACCTGCGGCGTCAATAGCCCTTCCGCATCCCATGCCTCGGTTTCCTCAGGTAAATCCAGTATCGGATTAGCAGGATTCGGCTCAAAGACCTTGAAGTCCCGCGTGCGCACATGACCGATACGCCAATGCGTGCCGTCGTGACCGCCGTAGAAAATATGATAGTAAACCGGCCCTTTGAAGATTTCAGCCTCGCGTACACCCTGACTGTCCCATGCCTCTCCGGAACCCTTAAAGACGGGATTACTGGAGTTACGCTCTAGCACTGTCAGATCGGTAAGTGGTGCCGTGGCATGGCAAATAACCGGTGGTTCACTGGATTGAAAATTGGTGCGCTCTCCCGTATAGACCATTTGAACGTGATCGCCATCTACCACGACAGATGGGTGAGAACAGCCCGCCCGCTCGTAAGGCCCTTCTATTGTGAAGATGGGCTCATCCTGTACACGCGTCCAATCAGTCCATGTCTCTCCTCGAACCAACAGCCCCGTTTGTTTCGGCGGACGATTCTTACGCCCCAGATAGTAAGCATAATACGTCTCATCCAATGGGTTCCAAAAAGGGAAAGGATACTCGATAGCCGAACTGTCAAAGCCTAACTTCGATGGCCTCAAAACAGGATTATTGGCGTAATGTTCGACTCGATGCGGTGCCGAGTACGGAGCTGAGCTATACATCAACTCCCAACGCGATCCTTTCGAGCGCACACTCCAAAGATAATGCACACGATCGCCTTCGACGATCGCATGTGCCGCGGCAGCCCATCGAGGACTCGGCACTTTAAAAACCGGATTCCCCTCGGCGATCCGTTCAAAACCTGCAAACGCTTCGAAAGGTATTGGCACTCCTGACTCAAGGCCGACTTCTCCTCGCCTTACTTCTATCGAATCCACTTCAACGCGGGTTCCCTCGCCTCCTTCAAATTGAATTCCCAAAGATACGATAGTCTCAAGTGCTTTGACAGAATCCAGCGAGATTGAAACTTTTTTGAAAGTATCTAAAGCTTGGATATGTTTGCTACCGATGCGCTCTCCATTAGCAAAAATACTCACTTCCACATCGGCATCCGCACGTAATTGAACGAGTAATGACTGATCCCTATCAGGGAGCTGAACCTGAAGTCCCTCCCTCTGGATCGAGCCAACAGCCCCATCCAGCGTAAAATCGAGGAAGCCTAGATAGCCCGCAAGGTTTGAGCTAATATCCTCCGAGAACCAGCCCTCCGTTTGCCAACCACCGCAATCGAACCCAAAGTAAAGCCGACCGTCGTTCGGATCCCTGCCGTTCAAAGATTCCCACTTATCAGAGAGTCCGTCACCATCGCTGTCTTCGCGATAGACCTCATACTCGACATTCACACCCTCGCCCCATTTGGTGCCTTCACCGTTAGCTTGTAGCGCTCCAATCGGTTCCTCACCGACGCCTAGGTCGCCCTCAGCAAGCCAGCCAGCCAGGATCGATCGGTGGCGTGCTAGCTCATTTGCAAATTCGGTATTTCCGACAAGATTGACCATCATCTCGGGATCCACCGACACATCGTAGAATTCTTCTGCCGGACGCTCGCCAAAATAAATTTCCCGGTGCCGGTTCGACAATTCACCCTCTCTGAATAGCTGGTGCAGATTCTGGGTATACTCGCGTTTATCCCGATACTGCGGCTGTAGAAAAATGCGGTCGAGCTTGTAGTTGCGGACGTAGCGAAAGCGTTCCGTGCGAATGGTGCGCACACGATCAACAGTGTGGTCTAAGCGATCCTTTTGTCCACCCACGAAACTGCGCGGCTCGAAATCAGCAGCGAACAAATCACGTCCCTCGTACCATTCGGGCGCCTCGATTCCTGCCCACGCCAATGTGGTTGCCGATAGATCCAACATATCCACCAAATCGTCACGCACCTGTCGCTCCGGCAAATGCGCCTTGGGACCCATGACCACGAAGGGCACGTGCAAGCCCCCTTCAGTCGTCATTTGTTTATGTCGCAACAGATTGTTTGCACCATGATCCGAGAAATAAACCACGATGGTTTTCTCAGCCAAACCTGCTTCCCTCAGCCCACTCAGGATTTCACCGATTAAGTCGTCGTCCATTCGGATGGCGTCATAGTGTTGTGCCACCACTTGACGATATACGGCATTATCCGGGTAGTCCAAAGGCACACTTACGGAGTTCGGGTCCACTTTACGCACTTGCGGAAATTTTGAAGTATTATTCTTTCCGCCCTTGGTCTGTATCTGTCCAAAGAAAGGTTGACGCCCGACTAACTCGGTAAAGTCCGTCTTGCTCTTTGCCTTGTAATTGTAGACTCCCGCATCCCAAACAAAGTTATAATCCGTTTTACCATGATTGAAGGTCGTGTAGCCATGCCTTTGCAGTAGCTGCGGTAGAAGTTGATAGCCTTCAGGTAGATAATTTTTTGGGCCGGCGCGGGAAGAGCGGTGCTCGTGTCCGCCGAAACGAATGGCATTTTGACCGAGCATCATCGCCGAGCGCGTCGCAGAACAAACCGGGGCCGGCACATATGCGCGAGTGAACTGGACCCCCGCCGCTGCGATCGAATCAATGTGCGGTGTCGCATCCGCATTAATTGGATCCCCATAGCAACCCATCCAAGGCGAAGTGTCCTCCGCATAGATCCAAAGGATGTTCGGCAAATCCTTCCCGTACAGGAAAAGTGGGTACGTAATGAGCAGAAAGATAAGGTATCGCTTGCTTTGCATTCTTAAATTACTTTGTGCGTAGTTCCCAAGATTCAGTCAGGTAAAGTTGTACTTCAAAACCACAACCACCAGAAACGGCATCCAGAGAGTTCTAAGACCAAGGAACATTGCAGAATTCAAAACTCATGAAAACTAAATAAGCAGCAAAATCGTACTCCAAGCCAATCTTGTTTCGTAGAATTACAATCCAACAAACATTTTTGCTCTAAAGAAAAATGTACTGTATCGCTAACGAGCAGAAATAAAAGCCATGCAGCCTAAGCAAACGCGCGTTTGTGATAGGAAATATGCCTTAGAACCTTGTTCTTAGGAGAAATTAGGGCGGCACGTCCGTGCCTGAAAACATTGCGTCAAACCCGCTTTGTTCGCGGATTCTCTTCCCTAGTTTTGTAGGGCGCATTGTTGCCCGGGCAAAATGGGGTGGCTAACGGGACTCGAACCCGCGACCCCCGGAATCACAATCCGGTGCTCTAACCAACTGAGCTACAGCCACCATATTCAAGCCCTGCATAGTCACGAATCTATCTACGGTTGTCAATGATGCTTTGAGGGAAGCGACAAATGTCAGCCCTACTCGCTGCGTATGAGCTTATAACGGTGCGCGACGGGCTGGTTGGCGCGATAAAGTTCCTCATGCAAGCTTTCCAAAGTTTTACGAATAACTGCTTCGTCAGCTTTTATGGGAAGGTAACGATCGTATTGTTGTTTCATGTATCCGTACCATGGTTCTCCCTCGAATGTTTTAAGCCGGGCGTCCAGCACGGCTTGTACGGCAGCGGTATCGTCGGGGTCTACATCGGAACGAAACAAACCGCTACCGTAGTAAACCAAGGCGGCGGCGCGTAGACGGCCTTCCTGCCGAACGCGTTCGTCGTTGAGCGCTTTGACACTCAGCGCTTGCTGGTAATGTGGGGTGGTCTCAATCGGTGCGAGATTGATGCCGTCTTTGAAAGCCGCTGCAGACCATGTGCCCACCGCGCTTCCGTCAATCGTAAGGGTATAATCGCCACCGGAGAGTCCCTGAATGGAGAGGATTTGTTGATTCATCTCTTTTTCGAAGGGGACAATTGACAGCCCTTTCGAAATGGATTCTGTTTGGGGAAAGGGTAAGGCCGCCTCCAGCACGGTAAACGCAAAGCTGCCCCGCTGGGATTGAATTTTTGAGACCTTTGCCTGTTCTGCTATAAGCACCTTCGCCCGGCGGGCATCGAGCACCACTCTGGAAACAAATTGCGGAACTGCCTGCGCTTTCAGGAATTGGTAGGCCATGATGAAATGCCCGGGATCCCAATCCGGGTGCACGCGGTCTTTTCCGACAATGGTGGCACTTGGGTCGTCGCGCTGGACTTCCGCATTGATCGCCCGCATGGCATGGTAGAAATCAACATAGCCCTCACCTCTCGCATCGGCCGTGCGCTCAATGAAGGCCGCGCATTGACTGAGCGCATCGTTGGCACCAAGCTTATTGGGGTGTTTCAGTTCAGCGGTCTGGTCGTAAATGGATGGTGTGATCAAAATAACTTCGCTGCCAATAACCTCCAAACCCTCGACGACCTTTGCCATGTTTGCATAGTAGTTATTCAATTGCGCCGCTTGATTGACGCAGTATGCAGCATCGGTTTTGTCAGCACCGTAAAGCCAGCGACCGATATCATTCATCCCAAGCATAAGGGTCGAAACGGTGGGTGATTCGCTGGCGATATCGGTCTCGAGGCGCTCGATAACGTGTGAAGCATGATCCCCGCTGATGCCCTTGTTACAAACGCTGAATTCACGTTCGGGGAAGCGTGTCAGGTAGTAGAGGTAGACATTGGCATGGTAGGAACCGCCGTGAGTGATGCTGTCGCCGATAAAGCAGACGCGGTCGCCGTCATCAAATTGCGGGACTGCCTGCGCTGTTATTTCCGTGCGCGAAAAAATTAGGACGCCAAGCGAAAATAGAAACGGGGTAAGGTATTGCATGAGGCTAAAAGCAGGAGTCATTCTTGCCTTAAGCCAGCCCAGTGTTCAAACAAGTTTTATGCAAACGGTTCTCTTTGACCTAGACGGTACTCTGATCGACCATTTTTCGGCGATTCATTCAAGCATTGTTCATGCCCAGAAATCGCTCGGTCTCGCAGAGTCCAGTTATGAAACCGTCAAGCGAACCGTCGGAGGTTCCCTTCCCGTCACGATGGGGAAGCTCATAGGCACCGAGAAGGTCGAGTCCGCCCTTCCCTACTTCCATGAACATTTTAACCGCGTCATGCTCGACGACGTCACGATCCTACCCGGCGCGGGATGGTTACTCGAAACACTCCACGCCAAGGGTCTCCGCTTGGCGGTCTTTACCAACAAATACGGCGAACACGCCCGCGCGGTACTGAAACACCTCAAGCTCTATCGTTTTTTGGAGCTGACCCTTGGAACGGATGACAGCCCCTACCGGAAGCCCGAACCGGCATTCACTGAACTAGTGCTGCAACAACTGGATGCGGATCCCGCAAACTGTTGCCTAGTGGGTGATTCTCCCTTTGATGCCGCCGCCGCAGAAGCGGGCAATCTGAAAAGCTATCTCGTGGCAACGGGCTCGCACACGGTCGAAGCGCTGAAATCGGAAACTCAAGCGATAGAAGTTTTTCATAATCTTTTTGAATTGGGCGAGCAGGTCTTCAAGCTTCCCTCCCCTAAACCTGTTTGAATCATGCCAGCCCTAGCAAAACCCAGCGCCGTCCTTTGGGACATGGACGGAACCCTCATCGATCAGAGCGTCGCGATTGTGCGTTGCTATGAAGCGGTAATCTGCGAACTCGGGCACAGCGCACCCGACCCCCAAGCGATCCGTCGCAATCTCGGTGGCCCCATGGCGAGTACCATGGGTTTATTTATTAAGGATTCTCAACTCGAAGCTGCTTGTAAGCAATTCCGTGCACGCTTTCCGGAAATGATGTACGAGGGTCTTGAAATTCTACCCGCCGCCCTCCCCTGCATGGAATACTTTGCCAGCCTCGATATCCCACAGGCTATTTTGACTAACAAGCACGGGGAGACTGCCCGGGCGGTGAGTCAACACTGCGGCTTTGATCCTTTCGCCAAGGTGTGCCTTGGAAACGGCGATACTGAATGGAGTAAGCCCGCACCTGAGCTGACACGCGCGGCACTCGACGGCATCGGTTCCGACGCCGCAGGTGTAGTTTTGATTGGGGATTCCCCGACGGATGTGGCGACGGCTCAGGCGGCAGGGATCGCGTGCTATGCCATTGCAACCGGCGCGCACAGCGAAGCGGAACTGAAGGCTGCCGGCGCGAGCGCCACCTATCCCGGCCTGAGTGAACTCCTTGCCGACCTTAAGGCCTAGTCCATCCGTAGCGCGGTTTTAATTGCGCTGCCACCAAATGCCATTTTGCCCGCTTTCAAGGTACCCCGAAAGGACATGGTTGGCGTCACCAGGGCGCGTTTCCCCAGCACGGAACCCGGATTCAACACCGCGTTACAACCCGCCTCTGCTCCGTCGCCAATAAGAGCGCCCAATTTCCGCATTCCGGTTTCATGGCGCGCACCCTCAAAATCCTTTACTATGACCCCCGCCTGATCAAGCCGCAGGTTCGAACAGATGGCACCCGCGCCCAGATGGGCTTTGTTGCCCAGCACCGAATCGCCGACATAGCTGTAGTGCGGGACTTGCACTCCGTCCAAGAGCAGGCAGTTTTTGAACTCACAGGAATTGCCCAGCACGCAGTTTGCTCCCGCAATGACGTTGCCGCGAATGTATACCCCAGGACGCAAATCGCAGCCAGGTCCGATGTAGGCCGGTCCTTGAATGGTTCCGTGGGATGGCAGCTTCACCCCTTCCGCAATGAAGACCGCACCTTCAATATGCAAGCCGGGCGGAATTTCCGGCATGGCGGCAGAAAAATCAAAATCTGCCAGCGCGACCTTAATCTGTTGGACCCACTCCCAGGGTGCTGCCTCCGGTTGAAAGGAGGATTCAAAGGGGAGCGATTGGGGGAAATCAAATAATTCTAGGGCCTGCATACCCTAAACAAAACCCATGCCCGCGAAACACGCCATTCAAAAATTGCCAACCGCGTGGGGAGCTGTTCTACTAATCGGCTTAGTCCATGTTAAAGGCGGCTAATTTACCTAGATTTTTGTGCACGACGTAAAAGAAAAACCCAAAATGGTCGAACGGGCCATGCTGATTGGCATCACCCTGCCCGGCACAGACGTCACTGAAACCCGCAGTTTGCTGGATGAATTGCGCGAACTCGTCACCACCCTCGGGATTGGCATTTGCCATGAACGCATGCTCAGCGTGCGCAAACCGCAGGCGAAGCTATTGGTTGGATCCGGCAAAGCAGAGGAATTGGTCGAGGAAGCGCAGGCAAATGATTGCGACGTGATCGTTTTTGACAATGAACTGACCCCTGCCCAACAGAGGAATTGGGAAGCCGTCGCCAAAGACAAGATCCTCGTGATTGATAGACAGGAAGTCATTCTCGATATCTTCGGTCATCGGGCACGCACTAAGGAAGCCGTCCTACAGGTCGAATTGGCGCGTCTGGAATACAACCTGCCCCGCTTGAAACGCGCTTGGACTCACCTAGACCGTCAACGCGGCGGGGGCGCCATTCAACGGGACGCGGGTGAAACCCAATTGGAAATGGACCAGCGTATGGTGCGCACGCAGATTTCCCGCGTTCGCAAGGAACTGGAGAGCGTCATTCAGCACCGGCACCTGCAGCGCAAGAAACGCATGACCGTCCCCGTCCCGACCTGTGCAATCGTAGGCTATACCAATGCCGGGAAATCCTCCCTCCTCAACCACCTCACCCACGCTGACATTCTGGCGGAAGACAAACTCTTCGCGACTCTGGATCCAACTTCGCGGCGCTGCGAACTCCCAAACGGCCAACCCCTCATCATCACCGATACCGTTGGTTTTGTCAGAAACCTGCCCCACCGCCTTGTGGACGCCTTTAAAGCCACACTCGAGGAGGCGGTGGTTTCCAGCTTTCTGATTCACGTGCTGGACATCAATAGTCCCGAGGTGGAAGCACACGCCAAGACGACCCTCAAAGTGCTGTCCGACTTGGGCGTAAAGGATAAACAAACCCTCACCGTTTTTAATAAGATCGACGACCTTTGGGATCCAAACCGCGTACAGGAATTAAAGATGCAATACCCCGGTGCTTTATTCCTGAGTGCCCACAGCGGCGAAGGTATCGATGAGCTCCTTGAGCGAATGCAGGCGATTATCGAAGCGGAATTCGCCCAAATTCGCCTTTTAATCCCGCATGACCGCTACGACCTGGTGGCACGACTCCACCGTGAGGGAAGCGTCCGCAAGGAGGAAAGCCGCGATGAGGGCACCTACCTTGTCAGCGCGATCCCAGAGCGCCTTCAATCCGCAGTTGAACCCTACCGTCTCGGCTCGGGTGATGCATGATCCAGAAAAAGCAAAATCCTGCTCGACCCAAGGGGCA
>CBFHXZ010000056.1:0-9060 GCA_965659965.1 Coraliomargaritaceae bacterium | reverse complement strand
GGGCTTCGATTTCATAGTTCGGGGTTTCATTACTGAGTTTGGTTTGAAAAATGCGCTAGAGCAGCTTGGTTCGCTTTGATAACCGCCTCCTGTATTTGTGAGTAGGCGCTGCCGTCCTCGCGAAGTATACCCTGTTTCAAAACACCCGGGTGCTCGTTGAAACGATCGATATACTGACAACGGTGGTAGCCGATGATGTAGGGCTTGGCACTCGCTTCCGCCAAGTACCGGCGATACATATCCGCGGCGGCTGTCTCGCTCTCCAATTGTTTCCACATGGTCTTGTCATATTGAGGCGTAGGGAAACTGCACTGATGGTCGCAAATGAGAATGGGTTTTCCGTATTTGGCGTAAATCGCATCGAAGTATTCCGCTTCAAAACGATCACTGCCAGGCTGGATGGAAAGCACGTCCATATAGGGCATGGCAGCTTCGAGCACTACTTCAGGGTGGTCATCCAGGAAGTAGCGTTCACCAAAAATCAAGGCCCCGGGATGGAGCTCGCGGGTCGCCTCCCCGATAAGTTTATAGTGCGCCTGAGCGATGAGCCCGAGGAATCCCTCGTCCGTTGCTTCCGTCCCGGCTTCAGCACAATCGCGCAGGTATTGCTCGTAGCGAATCCGCCCGGGTGCATCGGCGGCTAAATCGCGAATCGCGATGACCCAGTTGGTGCCGCGTGTGCGCAATGAACGTTCGAGGTCCCATTGCGGCGTGTCGGTCCAGTAGTAACCAATGAGATTAGGATTGTTAGTGTTCCGGCACATCCAGCGCAGTTTCTTGAGCTTTGCCGCCTGTACCTCGGGATCAAAGACATCGGGGTAGAAAAACTCGTCATCGGGTAAAAAATTCGAATTCCGCTCGAGAAAGGAATCCTTCATGTAGGGCATGAGCGGGTAAATTTTTTCCGGCGAACCGTAACCGGCGGTGTTGTAATGCCAGCTTTTGAGATCAATCGCAGCGGCCTCGGAATATCGACTCCAGTCACCTCCATATTTTTCTACGAAAATATCGGGCTCGGCGGCTTCCTGAACGGCGTTGATGTGATTGATGCCCAAACTGAAGAAGGGCTGCCCCTGAGGATCGATCAGACAATGCCGACCGGCGACCGTTCCCAGTTGAAAGCGTCCCTCCCCTGCTCCTTCGGCTATAGTCGCTGAATTTCCTATTAGAATTGCTGTAGTCATGATGATATTGATGTTAAGTGATTTCATTGAATTCGAGCGGCGTCGTGATGTTGAATGAGGGCCTGCAAACGCTCTCGCGTGCGGGAGAGTTCTGCATCTGCATTGTCAGCAGCGAGTGGCCGTGCTTCAAGTACGTCCGCCTGCAGATCGTACAGAGCACCGTTGCGGTAGAGTTTATAGCGGTGATTGCGCGCAAAGGAGAGGTTCCGAATCCCGGGATAATGCTTTTCCATAAACCTGGGAATTTCATACCAACAATAAATGAACTCGCGGGGACTCCCCGGCGCACCCTGCAACTGTGGAAGAAAACTCACCCCGTCGGTTTTGACCGAAGTCCCCAATTCGAGACCTGCCATCGCGCACAGAGTTGGCATAAAATCACTGAAATCAACGAGGTCACTATTGACCGAGCCTTTGGAAATTTCAGGCCCGCTCACGATGAGGGGAACATGGGTTCCAGCATTGGTCATCTGACCCTTCCCGCCACGCACCGCACGCCCTTCAATTTGCGAGACCGTGTTGCCCAGACTCCCGTTGTCGGTCGTAAAAAGAACATAGGTGTTGTCTGCGACTCCAGCGGCCTCCAATTGCGCCATCACACGCCCGACCATCTTATCAGTGTAGCGCACCATGTCGTCGAAGTAAGCAGGATCCATACTCCCGCGTTTCGCACCGGGGCTATCGGGGTTCCATTCTGCGGAATCCGGATTGGGCACAAAAGGCGAATGCGGCAAGAGCATGGGGTAGTAAATCAAGAACGGCTCATCTTTGTGCGACTCAATGAACGCCCCGATGTAATCGACGATCAGGTCCGGACCAAATTCACCTGCGCTATAATTTTCCTCGACCCCGTTGCGTTCCAGTTGCGGGTTCTCGTAACGGGTATCGGTTTTGGTGGCGTTACTGAAGTTACTACGGGTGTGTTGCCAGAGCAGGGATTGCTCGAAGCCGAAATGCTGCGGAGCGTCGCGGGTTTGCCCGAGTTGCCATTTACCGGCGATGCAGGTGGCGTATCCCGCCTCCGCCAGCAAGTGCGCGAAAGTCCTTTCCCCACGTTTGAGATGCGCAAAGCGGGTATAGTTGTAAACGTTATATCGCCCCGTCATGATCTGCACCCGCGAAGGCGTACAGGCGGGGTTGGAATAACAATGCTCGAAACGCATGCCCTCCCCTGCGAGGCGGTCGATATTTGGAGTGGCGTAGGAAGTCCCTCCGTTGGCGCCAATACATTCGTAGCCCATATCGTCCGCCATGATGAGTACGATGTTCGGGGGACGGGCATCTCCGGCTAAAACCGAAAGGCTTGCCGCAAGTAAGCAAAGCATGGCGCTGCGTTTTTGTAGGGACGTTCTCATTGAGTCTGCAACTGAAGGGTTAAGGGTTCTTTCATCCCCTGTCTGAGTTCAAAATTTGCAAAGTAGCGAGCACCGGCTAGTTCCACCACAAGGGTATAGCTCCCGTAAAACCCGCGCGCATGAATACCGCCGTCCACATCGACTACTCCCTCCAAGCGGGTGCGCCATTCCTCGTTGATTAATTGGTCCAGCACTTTGTAAACCGATTTGGGCTGACCCCTCGCATCGAGCAGACCCGCAGGCATCCCCCGCCAGGGCTCCAAATCCGTGATCGTCCACCAAATGATCGCCTCCACCGCGGGGTGACTGAAGGCCAGGGTATAGAAATCCCGCGTGAGCTCCGCCTGATATTTTTCAAGTTCGGGGGTACTGGCTTTCAGCGGGCGCGGCATCCCCTTTGAATCTGCAGCGTCCACCGTCTCGATCCAGGCATTGTAGCTGTTCCAATCCCCGAATCGCTCACAACTCAAAATACTGATTTCCGACAAATGCAGCGGTTTCCCAAAACGGGCGTATTTTTCCAGTGCGCCCCAAAGCCGGGATTCATCGATCGAATCCATCTCGGTGTGCATGTGGGTTTGTATTCCGATCACCTCAAACTCCGCCCCCGCTTCAAGAGAGTGTTCAATTTGTTCCTCGTATTCCACATCGAGGTCGGTGTAGTGATTTAAAATAAGCCGAGCCTCCGGACGCACCGCCCGCGCATCCCTTATGATGCGTTCACTGACCTCTCCTGGCCCGCCAATGGATTCAAACCAGCGCCGTATACCCTCCTCCTTGTCGCGCCACTTAATTCCAACCGCTTCATTGTAAACATCCCATTCATCGATCTCAGGATAGTCTACTAGTAAACGGCGCACATGGTGCCGGATATCCGCATCAATGGCGTCAACCCCGCGCTGGGAATCAGTCATCCAATCGGGCAAAACTTCGTGCCACATCAGCGGGTGCCCGCGCAGGGTCATCCCCTTTGTCTTGGCCCAATCCAGTTGTTCACGCGAAGTCTTCAGGTAAATCCAATGCCCGCGCTGTTTTTCATGGACCGCCCAGTAAAAATTAACGGTGGCGTAATTGAAGAGCCGAGCGAACTGCGCCTTGAAATCCGAATACCAATCCTGTTTGGGCGCTTGCCAATCCGCAGAAAGCGAACCACCGAAACGAAAGGCGTGTTCTGTTTGTTGGATTTCAAACCGCGCCCCTACCGGAACAGGCGCACCATCGGGGAGGCGCAGTTTAAGGTCTAGGTCGCCCATGCGGTGCGCTTCGATGCGTTCCCTTGCGCCCTCAAGTTTCCACGGACGGTGTACCCCGGCCGCCTGGAGTATTCCAAAAGCCGCGAGGATCAGGACGATGCTGGCAAGGGGCTTCATTGGTATTCGAGCGCAACCGCGCAATGGCTGGAAAATTCAGGAATGACAACCGAGCCGCCTTGATCCTTGCGAGTTATGGGGAGCTCAATACCATTGGGAACGAGGGTCGCCGCAGTGATTGTTTCCGGCAGGTCAAAACTCAGGAGTACTTCATGGAGCGGGGGAAGATCTTCGATGACCTCGCAATTTCCGCGCTGCATGGGTGGAGCGTAGAGCAGGTGCGCCACGTAACGTTTTTGCTGTGCCTGATGTAGCAAGGTGAGCCGTCCGGCACTAGGCAATACGGCAGCCACCATTGGACGGGTGTGCACGCGCTTGAGGACGTTGATGAATAAATCGCGCTGGAGACGCGCACCGTGCTTGTAGTACATCCAGTCAAGTTCCGGCGCGATCGTGATGACTGAACCCTTACGGAAAACCGCCGGGTGTGCTGCCGGTTCTGGACGATGCGGGGTATTCTGATGCGAGCAAAACTGACCCTGAGTACGACTGAAATACGGCTCGTGAATCCGGGCAAGTATTTCCGTCCCGGTATGCGCTTGAAAACGACGGCAGGGTTTGTAATTCAAAAACGGGCTCTCCACCAGTCCGTCCCTTAGCGCCTCCCCTGCGACGAGGTAATCGCAATCGAAATTTGCCTCACCTAGGTAATCCGCGCCGATATCGAGTACGACCTCACCCGCGTCGTTCAAGGCACCGGCTCCCAAAACCACCAAGTTGCCTCCGCTTGTTACGAATGCATTTAAGCGCTCTGCCGCGTCCGTGCTCAGGCAAGCAACTCCGGGCACGATGACCGCGTCGTATTTCCCGAGATCGTCCGCGCAATTCGCGACTTCAAAGTTGACCTGTTGCTCGAGGAGGATTTTTGCCAAGCCCTCATCGTGCGCCGGGTTGAAACTGCGCCAAAGGCCAAGCCGCGCAACCGGGACTCCGCCGATGCCATAATCCTCGATTTCTTTCACATAGGTATAGGCTTGTCCGATATTCGCGTAGGTTGCGGGGTCCATGCGTCCGCGGGGGTGCAATTGGTCGCCAAAGTTGCAATGCGCGCCCCAGGCGATCATGGAGGCCGCCTCGTAGCGGAGGGCATTGGGATGTTTGAAGCCGCCGAATTCGCCCCAAGCGGTGTGAAATTTCCCGCTCATCGCGGTGATGGTATAACCTTCCTGCAGGAAATATTTCGACTGCAGGGGCAGCTTATCGTATCCACCCCAAACGGTGGGCAAGTCTTCAAGATCCTGCACGGTGTTGTTCGCGTACATGCGGTGATGGAAATTCCCCGCTGATTCGATGGCGGTGGTTCCGTTAAAGAAGACCTGCGCCTTGGGATGATGCCCCGCAATTAGTTCACGCAAGGCGGCACAATGCGCCTGCATCTTGTGGGCGGTAAACGCCTCCACTGCTACTGCGTCATCAAAATCCACGCCCTCGTCCTGCATATCGCGCTGACAGCACTCGCAGAAGCAATGCCGTTGCACTTGATAGATATCAAACCAGAAACCGTCGGGTGCGTAGCGTTCACACAGTTCCCGGACCTGTGCCATGATGTGTTCGTGGTAGGCGGTGTTGGCACATAAAAACTTCCAGTAGAAATTCGGCAGGGGGTCGTCCACCTTGGAACCTACCCGCAATTCTCCCTGCGTGACAAAACCGCCGTCCCGGTCGCGCACGCACCACTCGGGATGCGCCTCGGCATCGCCCGCCGACCAACCAAAGGTGTAGTAAATCTGTACCTTGACCCCAATCTCACGGCAGGCCTCGATCTGCGCGCCGAGTAAATCAAATTCAAGTTCGGGATGCACCCGCCCCACTGTCGTGGGATAATAGCTCCAACTGTGGTGGCATTTTGCAAAGAGGTTGATGGCGTCCACCTGCCCTACTTGCAAAGCCGCTTGAAAATCCTCTTTTTTGAAATCCGTGCCGATGCCCTTCAAACACCCGGCAGTGTGAAAATCCAAATGAATCTGGCGGCGACCAAGGGGAATGACGGAGGGGCTTTGCATGAGTTACAGGGTGCTTCAAGCATCCACAAACTCTTAGTCTACGTCAATCTTTGAGCCCAATCAAGGGAGGCAAATGAACGACCGATTGCTTTTGATGAAACTATCGGGCAAGGCGGTGAAGCTCCGTCACCCGGGCAGGCGACTCCGGCGTAAGCCCAGCGCCGCGAGCGCCGAAAAACTAAATATCAGGGCGTAGGTTTCAGGCTCGGGAATTTGAAGTAAGCCCATGGAGTCCAACGATACCGTTGAGTTGGTACTCCAAGGATTGTTCGTAAAGAATTTCAACTGACTGAACTCGTTGGCATCGAAATCACTTATTGAGCGAACACTGGTGTCATTCACCAAAAAATCCATTGTATTGTTGTCGAAGTCAAATTCAAGGGCGATTGAGTTAGCGGTATTGGCGTTCACTAAATCGACCGATGAAGATTGGTAAATAAGGGAGCCGTTCGAGACGCCGGAAAATTGATACCTGCCATTATTGGAATTATCGGTTCCCAAAATAAAGGCGGCAATTCTGGCACCCGAAGTATCAACCAATTCCATACCCATACTGGATCCGGCAGCGGTATTATCCAAATTCCATGAATTGAAGTTCATTTCCATACGGTATTTGCCCGTACCGTAAGGCGTTCCGTAACCCGGATCATTCGGCAACTTGCGGTAAGTTTGGCCATCGTGACCAGAAATGACGAAATTGCCGTTTCCATCCGTTTGCATGGTACCACTGGTGCCACCAAAGTTCCAAGTGGAGGCATTGGTACCGCTGTTGACCATGCCGTTGTTTGATCCCGTATTAAAGGACTTCCCGGCATCATCATCAAATTCCCAGTATTCCAAATAATTAATAGCTTGTGCATGGAGCGCACCGGACAGACCGATTCCAAGAGAAATCATCGATAATTGAATAAGTAAACTCATCATAGTTTATAGTAAGGTATATCTACTTATTTTAAAATTAAATTTCCTGAATTTTTTCTATAAATAAATGAAACCTTTTATTTATAAATAATTTTTATATACCGTATGGGTATAAAAAAGCCCCGCCAAAATGACGGGGCTTTAGAAAAATGAAACAGGTGGAATTAAAGCGTTATGTCTGCCGAGGGCGTTGTTGCGGGCAGTTTAATCAAACCCATTTCCTTGATTTTCACCGTGCTGAGTTTCGACCATTTACTATCCGCAAAGAATTTGATCTGGGCAATGGAACTGGCGTTGAAATCTGAGATGGTCTTAACGCTCGTACCATTGACGAAATAGGTGACGGTGTCGTTATCAAGGTCGAAGTCAATGGTACAACGGATGGTGCGGTTCTCCTTTAGGCCAGCTAGGTGACCGGCATAGTCAAAGCCTTTGCCCTGCCAACCGGTAGCTGAAGTCGCAGAAAAGCGGATTTTTGCTTCGGTACCCTTGTCGGCGTAGAGGTTTAATCCTGCGATGCGGCGGTTGTTGGCATCAGAAACCTCAAAGGCGATGGATCCGTTATTGCTGGGATCAAGGCTCCATGAAGCGAACTCAATGACGAGTCGGTAGCGTCCGCTATTGTATTGCGCGGGCGCGTAGTTAGCAGCGGGAACCCGACGGTAGGCCGTACCGGTGTTGGCGACCACGAAATGTCCGAGGCCGTCGGCTTCCATACCTTTGACTTTGCCGTGATTCCAAAGACTGGCATTCGTGCCGCTGTTCTTAATGCCGCCAATACCGTTGTCAAAGGAGGCGCCGGCGGTGTCGGCGGTAAAGGTCCAGTACTCTAATTTTGTTTCTGCAAAAACAAGTCCGCATATGAGACACAAGGATGATAGGATTAGTTTGATTTTCATACTCTTAAGTTAAATTAAATTTTATATGGAAATAAATAGAAAAAAAAAGCGCGGCCGAAGCCGCGCTGTGAAAGTTAATTTTACCTTATTAATTATTTGCGGCGACGAACCATCACATATCCTAGTGCAAGGAAACCTGAGATAAGTGCCATAGTTTGTGGTTCCGGAATAGCAGATGCGGACAAAGTAATGTAATCAATTTCCATGTAATCCCCGAGCGTTCCATTCACTGTGGGATCTGTTGTTTGCCCAGATCCAGCACCACCCCATGATCCTTGAGAGGGTGATTTTGAAGCATAGCGGAGGGCGGCAATCGATGTTAGATTTCCGCCGGTGTTTACCAAGACCCACTCATCGTGATTGGTGTCTTTTGCATAAGTCGACCAGGCACCTGTGCTAAGATCACCCTCGATCTTTAGCGATATGCCAGGATTATTTGCACCTGAATTAGCAAAACGAACCGGTGTACTAGCTGTGGATGCAGTTTGTGTTCCCTTAAGACTGCCACCGTTAAGCGAAGCGAAAGTGCCTGTAACACCATTGGTACCGGCTTTGTTACTGAAAACTCTCACACCGTTAGTGCCCTGTGTTTCAAAACCAACAATGGCTTCGTCATTATTACTCGCACGCACGGAGAGATAAATACCTTTACCCGTAGGTGATACGCCATTCGGATCCCAGTTCTTACGAAGATCCCACTTAGGGAGATGCATCTCTAAAGAGTAAGTGGTGTGCGTTGTATCGGTTAAGGTAGTACCTAAAGTAAATGCACGGTAAGCCTGTGTTGCATTGGCCCCACTATCAACCGTTGTGTACTTGTAGAAGGAAGTATAACCAAAATTACCTGTTCCATTTTGCTGGCGAACACCACCAAAGTTCCAAGAACCTCCGGTGTCAGAACCGCCTTGTGCGACTTGATTGGCCGACCCGCCACCAAGCGTAGAGCCTACGGGGGAGGTATCCGAATCATTAAATTGCCAATCGGCAATCGTTGTTTGTGCCAGCGCTAATGAAGCGGTAGCTAGAGTAGCAAGTGCTAGGGATATAACTTTCATAGTAAGTAATTTATAGGGTAAATTTAGAAACTAATGTCATATAATAATATGTTACACGTATTCAAACAATTGTTATTTCTGAGTCAAAAATCACAAATAATGAAAACAAAGGGTTGCTTTGAAGCGACATACGCCCTAACTACTATTCATACCGATGCTTAAAAGAAAACACATCATGCTCCTTTTGGAGTGGTATGACTACCGCATTCACCGCGGCGTGGCGAAAGTTGCGCGGCAAAATGGCTGGCAATTGAACTGCCCAAAAGATTTGGC
>CBFHXZ010000055.1:0-9237 GCA_965659965.1 Coraliomargaritaceae bacterium | reverse complement strand
CGGTGATAGCATCGGGTGAGTAGCGGGCGGGTTCGGGAATGACGGTGCCTTTTGGCGGGGTCTTGCGGTTGTCGTGGTCGTAGTTCCACTTGCCGCCTTCGGGGTCATCGCCGTCCATGAGAACGTTGTAGCGGCGGCGCATTTCGCGGTAGAAGAATTCCATGCGGAATTGTTTGCGGCCGTGTGCCCATTGGGCGAAATCCTCGGGGGTGGCGAGGAAACGATTGTCGGGAAGGATCTCGACGGGGGTCTTGAAGTCATCCTGCCAGGATTGGACTTCGGCAAGGACGCGGTATTCGCTGGGTGCGGTAAGGAGGAGGGTTTCGGGTTGAATTTCGCTGAGGGCACGTTCGGCTTCTGCGCGGAAGGAGCCGGCGTTATCGGGATCGCCAATGCGGGTGTAGTGGACGATGAAGCCGCGTTCCTCAAGTTCGGCGGCGAAATGACGCATGGCAGAAAAAATAAAGGCGATTTTCTTTTTGTGGTGCTTAACGGCGGTGGCTTCTGCGCGCACCTCAGCCATCCAGATATGGTCTGTGGCGGGGTCAAGGGTGGCGAGGCTCGCGAGTTCGGGGCTGAGCTGGTCGCCGAGGATGAGGGCAAGTTTCATAGGTAAGGCTTGTTTTAAATTAAACACTTATTGTTAAACCGCAAGCGATGTAAGGCGAGGGCGAGGCTGAGGGCGGCAATGAAGTAAATGGGGAACCAAATGAGGGATTGGGTGAAAACAGTGGCTTCGGTGGCTGAGTTGATGGCGCCGGAAGCGGTTTCTTCTTTGGCCTTTATCATTGCAATGAGCCCGGAGTAGAGGAGGGCAGTGGCACCATAGGCAAGGTTAGTGCTGAGTCCCTTAAAGCTGAGAACGGTGGCGCGTTGTTCGGAGGGAGCGATTTCGTTGAGGTAACGACTGCTATGATAATTCATGAGTTGCATGGCAAGGTGCAGGAGCACAGCGGGAGCAATGCCCCAGATGGGAATAACGAGGGCTAGGCCGCAGAGTCCGAGGAGGACGAGGGCACTGGTAATCCATAGATTGGAGGCGGGGGAGTAACGGTCAGCGAGGATGCGGGCGATGCGGGGGGTGAAGATGCCGAGAATGGCGGTGCCGGAACCGATGAGCCCGAAGCTGGCGATGGGGAGTTCGATGGTTTTCCAGTATTCGCTGGCGAGGGTGAGGTATTGGCGGATGACGCTATCGAGTGCCATCAGGCAAATCACGACTCCGAAGGCAAGTGGGTTAAGGGTAATCCAGCGACCGGCAGCGAGAATTTGACGTCCGCTCTTACCGAGGGTTTCGCGTAGATCTTTATGGGGGTGCTTAATTTCATGCATGCGCACAGCGCTGAAAAGAACGACTAGGCTGGAAAGGAAGGTTAGGAAGATCGGGAGTTTGACGAGTTGGGATTGCGAGAATTGGGTATCGAATCCCATGGTTGTGAGGGTGGTGTTGACAAAGCCTGGGTCGTAGACGACGGCGCCGAGCGTCATGGCGAAGAAGAATGCGACGGAGGTCATGCGTTGTACTTGTTCCAAGATGCGCCCCCATTCCTGTTCGCGTCCGGCAGCCTTGAGGGAATCATAGACGAGGGCTTCGTCGGCACCGCTGGCGGCGGCTTCCGCGAGCCCGCTGATGACTCGATTAACAAGGAAGAGGTAAAAAACGATGCTACCGCCGCCGGGGGTGGCGAGAAGGAGGACAGCCATTTCGGCAGCCATACAAATACCCGCGCCGATGAGGAGTTTACGTCTGCCAATGGTGTCAGCGAGTGCTCCGGAAGGGACTTCGGAAAGAACGATAGTGAGCGCCCAAACGGCGTTTAAGATTCCGAATTGTTCGAGGGAGAGACCAAAGTCGAGGAAGAGGAGGGCATAGACGGGATAGTAAAACCGAGCGGAAAAGAAGGCGCGGAATGCTGTGAAGCAGCGGAGGTTTCGTGTCGCGCGTTGACTGGGTTCAAGGGTGTGCACGACGCGATGATTTTAGGGTTATCGGCTATGGCGTGCCGTTGCCAAAGGGTGGATTACTACCCCAGTAATGCTTTTGGGAGAGCGGTTTCCCGATAGTTGAAAATAGCCTCTACCTGTCCGCGGACATAGAGGGCATGTACAAGGTCACCGATAGGGCCGGCATACATGGTGTAATGCACTTCATCGCGGAATCGCACCCCGCCCTCAACTTCTGTGATTTCATGGTAATGGAGCCACATTTTGTAGGGGCCAATGCGTTGTTCATCGACAAAGGAATGGCGATCACGGACGTGCTTGATCTCGGTAAGCCATGGGCGGCGTCCGATGAGCGGCATGCCAATACGGTATTCAATGAGCAGGCCGTCATACATAACATCGGGGACCTTGCTCATAATGGTGAAGTCTAGGGTATTGGGGGTGATCTCGTTGAGGTTGCTGGGCTTGCGGATAAAGTTCCAAGCGGTTTCGAGATCGGTGGCGATGGTTTGCTCTTTCTGGATGCGGTGAATTTTTGCCATATACAATGAACGCGTTTCAGGGGGTAGGCTTACTGAATTTGATTGTAAGGAAGTGAATCTTTGGTAGTTCTATAAATACCCTATGAATCTATTCAATGCGATAAAGCAGTGCGTGAGCGATCACGACAATCAGCTTTTGCTTACCAAAACCCCAATGGTCATCATGCATCTGGCATGTGTCGGAGTCTTTTTTACGGGCTTCAGCTGGGTGGCGGTAGCAGCGTTGTTGGTGACTTACTTCGTGCGGGTTTTTGCGCTGACGGCGGGCTTTCACCGTTATTTTTCGCACCGCGCATTCAAGACCAGTCGTTGGTTTCAATTTGTCCTGGCCTGGGTGGGTACTTCCTCGGCGCAACTCGGGCCCATGTGGTGGGCTGCCAACCATCGTCATCATCACCAGCATTCTGACAAGGAACCCGATATCCATTCGCCGGTAACCCGCGGTTTCTTTTGGTCGCACATTGGATGGGTCATGTGCAAAGCGCACAGCGATACCAAGTATGACCGCATCAAGGACCTCACGAAATTTCCAGAGCTACATTTTGTCGATCGCTTCCATGTGTTGCCGGTATTGTCCTTAATCATTTTGCTGTATGGAATCGGTGCGCTCTTGAATTCCTTTTTTCCCGCGCTGGGAACAAGTGGAATGCAGTTGGTAATGTGGGGCTTTTTCTTGAGCACCATGTTCGTTTACCATGTCACCTTTTGTGTAAACTCTGTCACTCACATCATCGGTAAAAAACGTTTTGAAACGGATGATGAAAGCCGGAATAACTGGTGGGTCGCCTTGCTGACTTTCGGTGAGGGTTGGCACAATAATCACCATCGCTGGCCGCTTTCGGCGCGACAGGGAATGTACTGGTGGGAAATTGATCTTACTTTTTATGTGCTGCGGGTTTTGCAGTTTTTTGGCTTGGTCTGGGATTTGAAGCTCTATCCGGAAAAAATCTATGAGGAGGCCCGCGGTTAGCGGAGACAGGGCTAGATGGCGGGATTATACGGCGGCTTGTTCCTGGCGAGTGTCGGGCTTGCCCTTGGAGCCTTCGTCCTGGCGCGTTATTTAAAAGTCTATGCTGTGGTGGATTTGGTGTGGTCGTTGGGAATCCTATTGGGTGCTTGGGGACTGGCGCTCTTTTGGGGCATTGACCATCCCCGCGATGGCATTGTTCTGGCAGCGGTCGGCTTTTGGGCCATACGCTTGAGCCTTCACCTCTACAAGGACCGCATCCTGCCCCGGCGTGAGGATCCGCGCTACGCGAATCTTGTGACGCGGTGGGGTGCACAGGCTCCGCGCAATTTCCTTTTTCTCTTTTTTCTGCAGTTACCACTCGCGGGTATTTTTCTCGTACCGCTGGGGCTTGCGCTTGGGAATCCCGCACCGCTTGGCATCCTTGATTTCCTCGCATTGCTTTTGGCTGTGGTCGCGCTCGGTGGCGAAGCATTGGCGGATCGTCAACTGGCTGCTTTTCGGTCGAATCCGGATAATTTTAATGGAGTCTGTCGCGAAGGTCTTTGGCGCTACTCCCGGCATCCGAATTATTTCTTTGAATGGCTTTATTGGTGGGTTTATGTTTTATTATCGATCGGTAGTTCGTCCTTTGGATGGAGTTTAATCGGTCCCCTTATCATGTATATATTCCTGCGATACATTACCGGAATACCGCCTGCGGAGTATTCATCCCTCAAGCGGCGGGGGGCGGCCTATGCGGACTACCAACGCAGCACGAGTCCTTTCTTCCCCTGGAAATCAAAAAGCAACGATTTGGAAGTGTCATGAGTTCCAATCAACCCAAAGGTCTTTCTTTTTTTGAGTGCCTTATGGTGCGTTATCTTGGGCGTCTGCGCGGCGGGACGCTGCGTCTGGAGCTGACTAGTGGCCGTGTGGAATATTTGGGTGACGGAGAGGGGCCGGAAGTTGATTTGAAGATGTTGGATGCAACGATGCCACGCCGTTTGGTGCTCGGTGGCAGTATGGCGCTTGGAGAGGGCTATGTGGACGGTGCCTGGACGACTTCCGGTTTGAGCGCCTTGTTAATTTTGTTGGCGCGCAACCAGCATGCGGTGGGTCGCATTCGCAACGGGCTTTCAATCGTGGGGCATTGGTTGGATCGACTCTATCATTGGCGCCGTGCCAATACCCTTGAGCAGAGTAAGTCGAACATAGAGGCGCATTATGACCTCAGTAATGATTTTTACGCCCTCTTTCTTGATCCGAGCATGACTTATTCCTCGGCGCTTTTTGAGTCGCGGGAAGGCGACAGTCTGGAAGCGGGGCAGGAAAATAAAATTGGTGCGATGTTGAAACGGGCGGGGTGCCCTGAGGGCGGCCAGCTCCTAGAGATCGGGACAGGATGGGGCGCTCTGGCATTGCGTGCTGCGCGGGCAGGGTGCCGGGTGACGAGCCTGACGCTCTCAAAGGAACAACTCGCTTATGCCAAGGATTTGATTGAGAGGGAGGGTTTCAAAGATGCGGTAGACTTGAAATTGCAGGATTACCGTCATGAAAAAGGCGAATACGATGCGGTGGTTTCCTGTGAAATGATCGAGGCGGTGGGCCGGGAATATTTGCCAACCTATTTCAAAACGATTCGCGATTGTTTGAAGCCCGGCGGTCGGGCGGTGGTGCAGGCCATCACCATTTCAGATGAACGTTATGCGCAATATTGCCGGAGCTGCGATTGGATTCAGCGTTGTATTTTTCCGGGTGGGCATTTACCCTCCAAGGCTGCGATTGCGGGATTGGTGAATGACACCAGGGGGCTTGAGGTTGAATCAAGTGCATCGTTTGGCCTGGACTACGCGGAGACGCTGCGTCGCTGGCGCGATGCGTTTAATGAGCGGGAAACGGAATTGGAGGCGCTGGGTTTTGATGCGGCCTTCCGTCGCAAATGGAACTATTACCTGAGTTATTGCGAGGCCGGTTTTGAGGCGGGTTCAATCGAGGTGAGTCAAATTGTGCTGAGCCGCTCGGCCAGCTAGGCTTGGCTTTCGCGCTTTTTTGGGGCCTCGTAGAGGAGCGCGTGGGCTTCCCTTAGGATTTCAGGGATGCGGTCGGCAAAAGGACTTTGTTTGAGGGAAGGCGCGAGCGCTGCGTCGTTCACGTGCGCGGCGTTGACCCCTGGGAACCAATGTTCGGCTTGCCCAAGGAGGTTATAGCGCATCTTGGCGAATTCGACCATGTCCAAACCCTTGGCGAAATTCCAAAGGCGAAGGATTTCGGGGATGTTGATCCCGCCTGGAGTGTCGATCTGGAGGGGCAGGCCTTGGTGCCAGTTTTGCATCCAATCTTCACCGAGGGCAGCATCCATGGCGCGGTCGAGTTTTTGTTCGACGGCCTTAACGGTGGGTAAATGTGTTTCGATGTTTCGAACGGCTGCGACGTGCTCGATAAAATCGGAGGGTCGGGCGGCGCCAATGGAGAGGGTATGAACGGCGGGGTCGCGCAGGCAGTAGAGGTCATTAAAAGCCATCGGGGTGAGCGGTTGGCAGAGCTCAAGGAGTTTGGGCGGGGGTTCGAAAAGTTTGCCGCCCTTGTCGCAGGGACTGATGATGAAGATGCCCATATCATGCGCGGCAGCGGCATCGACAGGTGCCCGGTTTATCTGATTGTAGACGTAGTACCAGTGGAGGTTGATGTATTCGAAAAGGCCGGTCTCGATCACTTTGAGGGCGATATTCGGCGGGGCGTGCGTGGAAAATCCAATATGACGGCAACGACCTTCTTTTTTGAGCTGCTCAATGGCAGGCATGCACTTGAGCGCCTTTTCAAGGGTGGCCGCGTTGTTGATGCCGTGAACACTCAGGAGGTCGACGTAATCGAGTTGCAGTGAATCCAGCGATACCTGAAAAGCCTTGAGTAATTCGGCGGGGGAATCGGAGGGGCAAAGCTTTGTTTGGATGAGCAGTTCCTCGCGCGGAAGGCGGGGCAGTAATTGACCGAGTTGGTATTCTGAGGTGCCGTAACCGCGGGCGGTTTCAATATGGTTGATACCGAGTTCGAGGCCGTAACGGATGGTGGCTTCGAGGTTTTTCTGACAGTCCGGGGTAACGGATTTGCGGTCTGCGGGGGTGTCGTTCCAGCTTTGAATGAATCGCATTCCACCGCAGGTGATGACGGGCATCTGTAATTCGGTTTTTCCAAAGCGACGCTTTGGAACAAGGACGCTGGTTTGCTTAAGGTCTTTGTTCATTATTTTTGGCTCAGGCAATGCCGATCAGGCAACCGCCATCGCTTTTCCTGCCGCAGGGGCAGGCATGACTGCTTAAATCAACCTACTGAAGGATGATGATCTCGACGCGGCGATCTTGAGTAGACTGTGCTTTGGAAAGACCGCTGGTGGCTTCGAGGCTTCCCTTGGAAAGGGTTTCGATGCGGGAGCTGTTTACGCCAAGGGTGGAGAGATAGTCGCGGGCGCTGTTGGCGCGCTGTTCTCCAAGGGCAAGATTGTAATCGGCGGTGCCGTACCAGTCGCAGTGACCCTCGAGCAGGACGCCGGAATTTTTGTTTTTGCTGAGGTAGCGTGCGGCTTCCTGTAGCTTGGCGCGTTCGGCAGTGGCGATGCCGGCGGAGTCGAAATTAAAGTACACGGGCTGGAAGAGTCCCATAAGGGTGGGGCGTCCTTTGTAGTTGCCATCGGTGTAGCTGTCGTTGGTTCCGCGTGCTTGCAGTTCTTCGGGTCCCCATTCTCCGTCGATGCTGCTTGCGATGAGGTCATCGTCGTTACCGTAGAGGCTTGCGGTGTCGCCCGGGGTGGGGAGCTGCGTGCGGGTACATGCAGTGAAGAGGAAACAGAGGGAGAGTAGGAGGGAAGCGTTGCGAAAGACGTGGATCATGATTTAACTAAAATTGATGGGAGAGTTGTCTTGCGCAAACTTTTTCCTTTGTTTGGTAAAGATAAGTATAAGTATTTATGTGGCATTTGTGGGAATGAATATGGAAAGGGAAATTTTTTTGGTGGATAACGGCTCATTGGCGCCGGCGGCGACGTTGGAATTGCGGGGGCTGGCGGCATCGTTGACGGAACGTGTGGGGCAAAAAGTGGAAGCAGTCAGCTTGCTGCATTCCCACAAGGTGGATGCGGCGGAATTGGGAGGCATGGGAGCGACGATTGTTAAGCGTCGGATGCGGGCTTCGTTTGCGGCGGGGCGGCGGCGATTCATGATCCTGCCTTTATTTTTGGGTCCAAGTCGGGCGATTTCGGAGTATTTGCCGGAACTTTTGGGTGAGTTGCGCGGGGAGTGTCCGGAAATGGAGGTGGTGGTTGCAGATTGCCTGCTGGGTAAATCGGTGGATAATCCGGATGCTCGCTTGGCGCAAATGTTGGCGGACCATGTGCGGGTAGCGGATCCGGAGGGCGTGATGCAGGTGGCCCTGGTGGATCACGGAACGCCGGCTCCGGAGGTGAATCGGTTGCGCAATGCGGTGGCGCGTGATTTGGGGGAGCTGCTGGGGCGCGAGGTGGTGGCGTGCTCAATGGAGCGGCGCGAAGGCGCGGAATACGATTTTAATGAACCGCTTATGGAGCATTTGCCGTTGCAAGCAAACTTCAAGGGCGGGCGCCTACTGGCAGCGATGTTTTTCCTCTTGCCGGGGCGCCACGCGGGCGCGGGTGGCGACGTCGCACAAATAGGCGCTGAGCTTGTAAAAAGCGGGGCTTACGGGGAAGTGGTTAGCACGGCCCTTTTGGGCCGGCATCCACTGCTGTTAGACCTCCTTGCGGAACGTCTTTTAGAGGCAGGTCGTTGACCTGCGTAAGACTCTAGCGGTTGAGAATGATCAACCCGTTGTTGATAGCGTAGCGGGTAAGGCTGGCAATATCGTGCAGGTCGAGTTTGCGCATGAGATTGGTGCGGTGATTCTCAGCGGTTTTAACGCTGATCTCGAGTTTCTCGGCAATCTTCTTGGTGCTGTTACTCTCAGCGATGAGTTGCAGGATTTGGCGCTCGCGGCGGGTGAGGACGTTAATGCCGGATTCCTTGGTCTGGGGGTCGGACATGGCGTCGCGGAGCATTTGGGCAATCTCGGGGCCGAAGTAGCTGCCTCCACCGGAGACGATTTCGATACCTTTGCGCAATTCTTTAAGTGCTGCGGATTTTTCAACGAATCCATGTGCGCCGATTTGAAGGAGTTCGCGAACAAGGCCGGGTGTTTGATAACCGGAGAAAACGAGGATGCGGGTGTTGGGCAATTCCTTTGCAAATTTGCGGAGGACGTCGGTGCCGTTCATGTTGGGAAGCATGACGTCGAGGATAACAAAATCGGGCTTGAGTTCGAGGCAGCGGTCACAGCCGGTTTTGCCGTCTCCGGTTTCAATGACGATGTTGTATTCAGCGCTGTTGAGAATGGTTTGTGTGATAAGTTCGCGGATTGCGGTTTGGTCTTCTATTATTGCTACGCTTTTCATGATAGGATGTATGGTTGTTATAGTAAATATTTGGCGGAGAGAGAGGGATTCGAACCCCCGGAACCTTTCGGCTCAATTGTTTTCAAGACAACCGCATTCGGCCACTCTGCCATCTCTCCAGTGTAATGAGTTAATTTATTTTTAAGGGATATTATGTATATGCCAATTTTGTGGGAGCAGGTTCAACAAAAAAACAGTAAAACCTGGGGTAATATACTGCCGAGTTAGGCAATGCTCTACAGAATGGCGGTTAAAACAGCTGTCTGTCAAGGCTACGATACTGAATTGCTTCGAGTAAATGAGGATTTTCAATGGTTTCGGACTGGGCTAAATCCGCGATGGTTCGG
>CBFHXZ010000054.1:0-9452 GCA_965659965.1 Coraliomargaritaceae bacterium | reverse complement strand
CCATCTCCGCTTCGCTCCGTCGAACAAGTTCTCATCCCTTGTTGAATACCAAGCATTTGCTTCGCAAATGGCGGAGAAGGAGGGATTCGAACCCCCGGTACCGTTTCCAGCACAACTGATTTCGAGTCAGTCCCATTCGGCCACTCTGGCACTTCTCCTAACGGGTGCCAAATCCTGTGCGAGTAGCTCCCGCTGGCAAGCTTTGACTGCGCCTTAGTTTTTGGTTTCTTTGGCGGTACGGGCGCTTTTGATGCCTTTTTCTCCGCGAATGATGCGGTGCTTGCCGTTGAAGAACCGTACAAAATCACGGATCTTTTTCTCATCCTCCTTGCTGAAAACTTCATCTTCTGCGAGGTAGAGCACAATGTTGATGGAGGGATTGGCTCGGCCTAGTTGACCGTATATTTTTTCGTTGAGCTTGTCATAGTATCGCTCGATATCCTTGGGGTTGATTTCGTAGCGCGGTCCGTGACCCGGGTGTTCGGTCTTCCATTTAAGGCCCAACTGCTTGGCTTCGCTCTCTAAGCCCCACCTGGAATTGAGCACGAGCGGTGGTTGTCCTTTGCCTCTGCGCTCCGCGTTTACGCTTCTTAATTTATTCTGTGTGCGGCTCCTCATCTCAGGGATTTCGGCTTCATGTTTGCGAAGTTGTGCTTGGTATTTGGGACTGTTGACGGTTTTTTCCCATGCTTCGGCTTCTTTGCCAGTGGGTTTACGCATGACCGTTGAGAATCCCCCGTGGGTACAGGTGATGAAAAAAATGGTATCAATGCCCTGTTCCAAGGCATATTGCGTGATGAAGACGGTTTCGTTGCCCTTCCAATTGAGGCTCAAGTTGGCATGAATGGGATCCTCTTTGAAATTGCTTAAGCTTGGCTTGCCGGCATCCATGACATTGCTTAGGCCGGAATAGCGCGCATTTGAGTTGATGGGTTTAATCCAACGAATGAGTTGTTGATGCGAGTTCGAACTGGCATTCACCAAGCGCGGTTTGAACAGCATCGTCTTGAAGCGGTCCTGAAGCATGACGTTAAAAAGCGTGCCGGCGTTGAGGCTCCCGACGAGTTTAGTGATTTCGTCTTTGATGATGGCATAGCTGGTGATGCCGCCTTTTTTGTCGGCCAACATATCGGCGCTGGTATCCAATACGAAGAGGATGCGCTCAGCCTGTGTTTTTATGCCGAAGACATTGACTTGGGAGGAACCGAAGTCGAGCTGGCCGCGACCGGATCCAATGAGGCTGGCCGCGCCACCGAAACTGCCCAAGCCGGAGCTGATGGTGAAGGAATCGTTGTCACTTGGGAGATCGACGGCAATATCGGCGACGGCAATGTTGCCAATTTTTTTCATGCGGAGGTCGCGCATGGGTTCGATTTCCGGTTTGGGCTTAATTTCGATTTTGACCTCGGGCGGTGGTTTTTCCTCGGTGACCTCCGGGGCTTCCTCGAACTGCGCCTCGTCGGGAATGATGTATTTTACAACGGTGATGCCGCCGAGGATGAAAAGCCCAATGGCATGTACTGCCGCGCTGACCACCAATACTTTAAGCAGCATTGGGTTCATCTTGCGGCGTTGTTGTTGCGTAATCATAGTAAGTAGTGGGAAGTTAGATTGCACCTGGGCAAGTGCGGCTTGGATAAACTGTATAGGATTTGGGTTTTAAGCTACTGACTGTAAGCGGCGAAGGAGACCTTTTTTACCTTGGCCTTTGCGCAGGCGTTGAGGACATCAATGGCGCGTTGGTGCGGGGAATCGGGGTCGGCCTGAATCTTTACGACGGTATCAATGCCAGCACGGTCGGAGGATTGCTTGAGTCGGGTAAGGGTTCGTGTAAAGCGCGGCATGTCGCGGTCATCAACTCCGTCCATGGGTGCACCATTGAGAAGGATGAGTCCGTTGGGGTAGACATCCACAATGTGTTCGCTGGGAAGTTGGAGATCTTCGGCGGGCGGGGTATTACTGGGTAGGCGAATGCCGATGTCTGCCTCTTGGGTCAGGGGCAGGAACATGAAATAGATGAGGAGGAGGAAGACCACGTCGATCATGGGCGTGATATCGACCTTGTCTTCGGATTGCAGGATGGGATTGACTTTAGCCATATTTAATCCTGTGAGGAGGCAAAGATGAGGTCGAAGATGCCGGCTTGTGCGCAGGCTTCCATGACGCGGTTGACGTAGCGGTGGGGGGTGGTGGTATCCGCACGGAGGTAGAGCTTGAGTGTGGGCAGTTCCTCGCGGGTTTTAACGAGCGCCTGGGGGAGGGTTTCGTAAGTAATGGGAGCAGCGCCGTAAAAGACCTCACCGTCAGCATTGACCGAGATGTATTGGCGTTCGCCGGGATCTTCGGGGATGGTGGATTGCTCGGCGGTGGGCAATTCGACTTTGACCAATTCCGCACTGATGAAACTCATCAAGGTCATGAAGAAGGCGATGAGGAGGAAGACCACGTCGATCATGGGAGTCAGTTCAAACTCCGGATCGGCATCATCTGGGGCCCATAATTTCATGCGATTGTGGTAAGGAGTGGCGGTTTAGCGGCTCTTGGCGGCTTTGGTGAGGGTGAACTCGATATCACCGACCACGCGTGCGGTGCGGGATGTGATTTTACCGTATTTGTTCTTGAAGAAGAAAAAGAAGAACATCGCGGGGATGCCGACAATCATACCCGTGGCGGTAGTGATGAGGGCCTCGGAGATGTTACCTGCGAGGGCTTGCGCGCTGCCCGCACCTTCGGCTTCAATTACGTTGAAAGCCTTGACCATGCCGGAAACGGTTCCGAGGAGTCCGACCATAGGGGAAAGGGAACCGACAACGGAAAGGTAGTTGATAAAGACAAAGGGACCTGCGAGTTCCTCCGAGGAGGCTTCTTCGATGGCTTCCTTGATGGGTTCGGAGTTATAGTTGTTGAGGTCGACGCGGTTAAGGCCGGCGGCGATGATATTGGTGGCGGGGGCGGGGTTCTCCTCGCAGATGGAGCGTGCTTTATCGATGTCGAGTGCTTCAACGGCCTGATCGATTTGCTGGACGGCTTCGGTGTTGAGAATGACTCCCGGGCGCACGGCCATGTAGTTGTAACCGATGAGGGCGAGTCCCGCGATGGAGAAGAAAGTGAGGGGATACATGGCCCAGCCACCAGCTTTGAACTGGTCAATAAGGGTCTTGCTGTTGGTTTCGGCTTCCTCTTCGTCAATGCTGGCTTCAACGACCTCAGCTTCGGCGGCTTCTTCTTGGGCATAAGTGCCTTGTGGGGTTAGCCAAAGGCTGGCGGTGACCAGGCAGGCGAGTCCGAAGAAGGAATAAAGGTATGTGAGTTTGGATGATTTCATGGTTTAGTGTGTTTGAAATGAAAGGTGTGGTGGATGGTTGGGGTTATAACGTTTGTTCAGGTTTGGGTATAGCGTTTAAAGCTTCATTGGTGCGTTGCGCCCAAGGTGAGTCCGGGTAGAGGGCAACGATTTCGAGCCAGACATTCTTGGCAGCTATGGGATCTTCGGCGCGAAGGTAGCAGTCGCCGATAAGGTAAAGCATTTCGGGCACCCATGAGTAGGAGGTTTGGGCGCGAACAAAGCCACGGGTAAGGGTATCCAAGGCTTCGCTATATTTTTCAAGGCGGTGCATGCGTGAACCGTAGAGGAGCTTGTAGAGGGAGAAAAGGGAATCGCCGGGTTCCGGTTCTTCAATGCTGTCAATCAGGGGAGTGGCTTCTTCCAGTTGGTTGGCGAGGACAAGGCTGTAGGCGAGCCAAAGGTCGATATTCTTTTTGGCGGAGGGGTCGACAACGGGTTGCATCGCGCGATACAGAGGAACCACTTCGTCGTAATAACCCGCCCCGCGCAAGGCGTCGGCAGCGTCGATGAGGGAATTGATATTAACGGCATAGCTGTCGTTGACTGGAAGAAACTTTGCCACGCGGGCGAGACCTTCAAAATTTTCCATCTCTTTGTAAGCCTTCAGGAGGGCTTGGGCATTTTCGGAGTATTTGAGATCGACTTTACCGAGGTCGATACGGCGGATGAGGTCTTCGGCTTCGGCGAGTTCTCCGGCGTTGATAAGGGATTCAATAAGAAGGCGAACGGGTTGGTGAAGCTGGATAAAGCTCTCGGGGATGCGGTGAAATTTAACGAGGGGGTAAACCTGCGGGCGGAGGATTTTGGCGGCGCCAAGGTGATTGCCACTATCGATGAGTTGATACGCTTGGGAGAGGGCTTTGATTTTAAAGTTGAGCGTTTTGACCATGCTCTCACTCACGGGCTGGGAAATTTCAGCGATACTGGAGCTGCCGTCGGGGTTGGAGAGCTTCATTTCTGCCACCAGCATGTTGTCGCGGTAGGCTACGAATTTGAGCATCTGTCGATTGCCGTTGTTGTTTTGCTCAACGAAGACCGCTTTGTTGCCGAATTCATTCCAATAAGTGTTTTCGGCGCACAGGTGGAAGGGGGCCAGCAAAGCAAATAGCAGTAGTCCAGCGATGGAACGCAGAAGCTGCCTCTTGTAGGGTACGGATGTATGTGTGCGGGACATGTGAGAATTCTAGATGGAGTCGTGTTTTTCCTGAATGCTGGTGTAGAGATCCGTGGAGATGCTGTCTTTTAGTTCAGTTAAGGCTTCGGTCAGGGTAAGCTTGGCACTTTCAGGATCATTGAGGCGCAGTAAGGCTTCTGCATCTGCGAGGTAAGCTTCGGCGGCGACTTCGGGGAAATTGGAATAGCCTAGGAAAGTGCGCTCAAAAAAGCCGTGTGCTTGTTCATGGGCTTCCTCTGCCATGTATGCAGAACCGATTTGGAGCAGGGCGCGTGCGTGGGCGATACCACGCCAGTCGGGTACGCGGAGGATGTATTGATACTTCTCGCGGGCTTGATCGCCCTTGCCGAGTTGACTGAGCAGTTCGCCTTGACGCAGGATGACCGCGGGGATTTGCGGGGAACCGGGGAAGGATGCTTCGATGGCTTCCAGGTGGATGAGGGCGGCCTCGAGGTCATTCGCGTCAGCGCGAACATCGGCAAGGCGCAGGTGGGCAACGATAGCGCCATCATCAAAGGGATAGGTTTCGAGCAGGTGATTCCAAGTGGCTTCGGCAAAACTCAAGTCTTCCTGGCGGCTGTAATCAGCTACAAAAAGGAGGAGGCGGGGAGTGAGCGGTTGAATAAATTCAAGGTCGAATGGGCGGCTCGGTGCGAGTTCCTCGCCTCGACGGTAGAGGCCCATCAACATGCGACACTCGGCGATACGATCTTCGCTTTTACGGTAGCGATTGAGGAGTTCGCGGTAGAGCATTTCTGGCGTCTGCTCGGGGTAGGCTTCCAGTTCGGAACGGTAATCCGGCACCATGGTTTCCATGGGGCTGAAATCCTCCATGAGTGCGGTGGTGAAGTTGGGGTGATTGCGCAGGCGGTTGTAGAGGGTGGGGTCAATTTCCTCGTCGTAGTAGAAGACTTCAAAGAGAGCGCCACGGTCGGTAAGCATGGTCTCGCGGTAAGGGAGGTCGTCGCGCATTTGGTCGAGGAAGGCGACGGTGCGAGTGAGTCGTTTTTGGTTAGAGTAGTATTTCTGGGCGTAGTCTTCGATGAGGGCATCCACACCTTGATTGGAGGCGGCTCCGGCGTAGCGCTGGATGGTCTCGCGGTAAAGCGCGAGCATGGCGTTGGGTTGGTTGAGGTATTCGTAGGCGCGTCCAATTTGCAGGTAGGCGTCGGTCAGGCGACCGTCTTCGCCGAATCGCTCGGAGTAGGTTTTATAATGCTCCAGCATGCCGGTATAATCGGCAAGGGATTCGAGGATGTCACCGATACGGAATGCAACAGTATCGTGCATTTGTTGGGACTGGGTCTTTTCGTCGGCTTTTCTGAAGTAGGCGATGGCGGCTTTAGGATTACCGGCGATGGTTTCTATCTCACCGAGGAAGTAGAAGGCTTGATCAATGGATTGGCTTTCTGTGAACCGTTCAGTGAATGCAAGGAGGGTGTCGCGGGCGTCGGTATAGGCCTCGAGGTAAAATTGACAGATACCCATGCGGAGGGTGGAGTCTTCAGCGTAGAGGCTGGTGGGGTATTGCTCTAGGAGTTTGGAGAAGTTTTCGAGCGCGGGTTGGAACTCGGAAAGTTGTAGGTAAGCGAGTCCGGGCCAGAAGAAGAGACCGTCGGCAAAAATCGGTTCTTGGTGCATTTCACGCCAGCGCAGGCATTGCTCGATGAGTTCTTGCAAAAGTTCCTGCTCGATCATGTAGCCGCTCCAAAGTGTGAGGAAATTGGAACTGAAGGGGTCAAGGGGGCGTTGGTTGAGGAAATCGACCGTGATCTCGATCATTTCCTCGGTTTCTTCCAATGCTTGGAGTTTATCGACGAGGCCGGCGGTGACATCGGAGTAGAAATCACCGTTGGGGTACTGACTGCGGTAGGAACGCCCGAGTTCAAGGACGACGGAATCCTTGTTGACTTTGCGGGCACCGGAGAAGGCGGCGTAATGGAAGAATTCACTTTGTTTGTCGCCGGGATTTTCTTTTAGGAGGTCGTAAAACATCCAGAAGGATTCGTAGGGGCGACTGGTCTTGGAGAAATTGCGGGCGCGTCGCACGAGGAGTTCGTTGCGAAGGGTGGGAAGTTTGCGCAGTTCAGTGAGCGTTTTTTCGAGGGTTTTGACTTCCTGTTTTAATTCGTTGACACGGTCAGTGCTGCGCTTGAGGGCTTGGTAGGTTTCGATGCGTTTATTTTTTTTAGCAACTTTTTGTGCATGAAACTCAATCATCAAATCAGTGGTTTTGATGAGGTTGAGCAAAATGGAAGCATCAGAGAGGCGGGACTCGTCATTCATTTTGTCGCTCGCCTTGAGGAGGGCGACATTGAGTCTGGGTTGGTAGCGCGCATCAAATTCCTTGGCAAGATAGGGCAGCAAGCGCATGGCATCATCGAGCTGCTTGTTTTCGAGGCGGGCCTCAAAGCAGGCGGCGGCGGCGAGCCCGCGGTCATCGGTAGAGCGTGCGGTTTCAAGGAGTCGGGTAAAGTAGGGCACGCCTTCGGTTAAACGGCTCTTGGCGTATAAGGTTTGGCTCACATCTTTGAGGAGCTTGTTTTCGTCAGAGTAGCTTAGTTTGATGGTGGGTTTTTTGCCTGCAAGCAGGTCCTTCATGAGCTGAATGGCTTCATCGGAGCGCTGCATGACGCGATAGATGTCGATGCGTTTAAGGGTTGCACCTTTCAGGTGCCGGGAGTCGGGATATTCCACTTCGAGGCGGTCGAACCAAAGCAGGGCTTTTTTTAATTCCGCGTTGGATCCATTTTGGGTGTAATTTTGAATGTAAGCCGAACCGATCAGAAAGATGGGGTAGTCGATTTCGATTGCGGAATCAGGCGCATCCTCTACCCGTTTGACCAATTCCTGCAATACGGGGAGCGCCGCGCCGAGGTTCCCGCTCTCAACCAAAACAGATGCCTGTGCCTTGATTTCCGAGAAGGCCATCTGGTCGTAGTCCTTTGCACGGAGGCTTGAAAGGCAAGTGGTGAGTACTAAAGCTAAAAGGAATGAAAGTATCTTCGGGGTATAAGGCATCGTTTGCTGATGGATAGCAAAGCGTGTAAATTGATGTATCGGTAATTTTGTGTAAAGTTAAATTAGTCTTTTCGTTGCTGAAATTTGTTTTTAACGGCCAGTTCGGAGGATGTTTAATCACAGGCATTACCGGATAGGGCTTCGACTGCGGCCTCCCATGCAGTGGATTTTTCGGCGAGCAATTCGGCGATTTCCCCGGCACGGCGATTGAGTTTAACCGCCACGCCGGCATCTTCATAGGTTTTGGGGTCTTCCAGTTGTGCGGAAAGTTCGGTCTGCTCGGCTTCGAGGGCGAGGATCTGGGTTTCGAGGGCGGCGGCGGTTTTTTCCTGTTTGCGGCGGGCACGGCTGGCAGCCTGCCGTGCTTCCGCTTCCTGACGTCGCCGTTGCTTGGCGCTGACTTTGGCGGGACTTGCGGTGGTTCGCGCTTCGGGAGGGCGGGCGTTGCCGAGTCCGGCAACCAATCCGCTTCGTTCGGAGGCAAGCCCAGACTTTTTGAGGTAATAATCGTAACCCCCGGCGTAAGGGGTCAGTTCGCCGGCGTTGATGTGTAGGGTGCGGTCGGCAATGGCGCGGATGAAGTGGACATCGTGACTGACGAAGCAAATGGTTCCGGAGTAATCGCGCAGGGCTTGAATGAGGGCGTCGATACTGGCGAGATCAAGGTGGGTGGTGGGCTCGTCGAGCAGGAGAAAGTTGGGCGGGGCGAGGAGGAGTTTTACGAGCGCGAGCCGACTTTTTTCGCCACCGCTCAGTACCTTGACTTTTTTATGAACATCGTCGCCGCGAAAAAGGAATGCGCCGAGGAGGTTGCGGACTTCCTGATCGCTGAGGGGGCTATTCATGGGTTCGCGGGCCTCGTCGAGTACGGTGCGGTTGAGGTCGAGGACTTCAACGCGTTGTTGGGAGAAGTAGCCGATACTCACGTTATGTCCGGTTTCACAGGAACCTGCCTGAATGGGCACGAGGTCGGCGAGGATTTTGAGGAGGGTGGATTTACCGGCGCCGTTGGGGCCGACGAGGACGATGCGTTCACCTTTTTCGATGCGGAGGCTGAGTGAGGGGTAGACGAGGTGGTCACCGTAGGCCTGACGGACTTTTTTGAGGGTAGCGACGCGTTGACCGCTGCGGGGCGGCTGGGGGAAAGTGAAATGGATACCGCGTTCCTCGGATTCCGGTGCTTCGAGGCGTTCCATTTTCTCGAGTTGTTTGAGGCGGGACTGGGCCTGGGAGGCTTTGGTGGCCTTGGCGCGGAAACGGGCAACAAAGGCTTCGAGGTGGGCGATCTCTCTTTGTTGGTTGGCGTAGGCGGCGGCGTATTGCGCCTCGCGGTCGGCTTTTTCCAGGAGGTAGTCGTCGAAATTGCCGCGGTAGCGGTGGAGGTTTTTGTGCCGGATTTCGATGATGCCGTTGCAGATACTGTTCAGGAAGGCGCGGTCGTGGGAGATGGTGAGAATGGCCCCGCGATAGTTTTTTAATTGATCCTGAAACCAGCCGAGGGTTTCGAGGTCGAGGTGGTTGGTGGGTTCGTCGAGCATGAGGAGTTCGGGTTGCATAACGAGAAGCCGGGCGAGGTGCGCCCGCATAATCCAACCGCCGCTTAGGGTGCGTGCTGGTTTTTTAAAGTCGCTCTCGCGAAAGGCGAGTCCGGCGAGGATGCTTTTGGCGTGGGCTTCGTAGGTATGTCCATCCAGTTCTACGAATTGCTCAGTGGCACGAAGGCGTTCGGGTGAATCGGGGTCGGGGTTTTTTCGGAAAGTGGTGTAAAGGTCGGCGATTTCAGGCGAGATGGCAGCGGCGAGTTCGAGGACGGTTTCCTCGCCGGCGGGGGCGCTTTCCTGAGGCAGGTAACCAATGCGAATACCGCGTTCGAACTCAACGGTGCCGCTGTCGGACTCCATTTGTTGAAGG
>CBFHXZ010000053.1:0-9799 GCA_965659965.1 Coraliomargaritaceae bacterium | reverse complement strand
CATCGCGGCGAGCTTCAGCGATGCCTTGGCTTTCCGGATTGCACGAGAGACCGCACTTGAAATGCGGGCGACCGGTTCGCATTGGACTTTTTCGCCAAACGTGGATGTTTTGCGCGACCCGCGTTGGGGTCGGGTCGGTGAAACCTTTGGCGAGGATCCTTATCTCGTAGGCTCGCTTGGTAAAAGCATGATCGAGGGCTATCAACTGAGAGACTTTACCGGATCCGATAAAGTCCTCGCCTGTGCCAAGCATCTGGTTGCCGGTTCCGAGCCTTCAAATGGACTCAATTTTTCTGAAATGGATGTCTCGGAACGTACCTTGAGGGAAATTTTTATGAAGCCGTTCAAGGTAGCGGTGGAGGCGGATGTCTTCACGCTGATGGCCGCACACAATGAAGTGAATGGGATTCCCGCGCACATGCACAAGGCGATCATGACGGATATTGTTAGGGACGAGTATGGTTTTGAAGGGTTCTATGTGAGTGATTGGCTTGATATCGAACGCCTGGAACGCCTCCACCATGTCGTGGCAGATTTTGAATCAGCCGTCTTACGCTCAGTCGATGCAGGGATCGATATGCACATGCATGGCCCACATTTTCTAGAAGCAGTCGTGGACTTGGTCGCTTCCGGTGACTTGCCTGAATCGCGCATCGATGCGGCCTGTGCAAAAATTCTCGAGGCGAAATTCAAGCTGGGTTTGTTCGAACAAGCCATCGTCGATATCGACGCGATGGAAGCTAAGGTTTTCACAAACGAACATCAGGCAACGGCTTTGGAGGCCGCCCGCCAATCGATTATTCTTCTAGAAAATGATGCGCTCCTGCCATTGAAAGCCGCTACGAAAAAGCGTATTTTAGTGACCGGACCGAACGCCAATAATCATACGCAGCTGGGTGATTGGGCGATGGCTCAACCCGAGGAAAACGTTATTACGGTTCTAGAGGGCATGCAGGCAGTAGCGCCGGAAATGGGCTACTCGGTCGATTTCCACAACTTCAGGGAACGTGTCGTACACATTGATGATTCCGATATCGAACAAGCGGTGAAAGCTGTTCGCGGTTACGACTACGTCGTCCTTGCGGTGGGGGATAATTCCCTCCGTAACCAATGGAAGGAACGGACTGCCGGTGAAAATTTAGCCCGGGCCGATATCAACCTGGCGGGTCGACAATTGGACTTGGTGCAAGCCATACACCGTACCGGTGTGCCGCTCATTTTGGTGTATCTAAGCGGAAAACCACTTGCTGAGCCTTGGATTGCGGAAAATGTCAGGGCGGTCATCGCTGCGGGTGAACCGGGTAGTATGGGTGGACAGGCAATCGCGGAAATTATAATGGGCAAGGTCAACCCGAGCGCAAAGACCCCGCTGACCACAGCGCGCAAGGTCGGGCAATTACGCATGGTCTACAACCACAAGCCCTCTCAGCATTTCAAACGTTATGCCTTCAGTCAAAGCATGCCGCTATATCCCTTTGGCTACGGTTTGTCGTATTCGGATTTTAACTATTCTGATTTGGAACTCAAATGGGTTGAAGCAAAGGAATCGGACTTCATTCGAGTCAAGGTAGCACTCGAAAACACTGCTTCCATTGCAGGTACAGAAATTGTTCAGGTTTACTTTCGGGATCGGGTCAGCTCCGTAACACGTCCGGTGAAGGAATTAGTTGCGTATCGACGCGTGCCACTTGCGGGGAAAGAACAGAAGGAAGTGGTCTTCGAGATTCCTGTCGAACGATTAGCATTTTATGACCTGGACATGCAGCTCTGTGTTGAGCCCGGAACCTTTGATTTCATGGTAGGAGCTTCTTCGGATAACGCTGCCCTGCTGCGTGAGTCCATCCACTTAGACAAACGTTACGACTACTGAATTCGTAAGCCTGCTGATTCCAAGAATTAGGAATAGAAGCCCTGTCCCCCGCGGGTTTTCGGTCTTGATTTTTTGGTCTTTAAGCAGAAAGTTATCATAATGAATACTCCCATTCTGCTATTCATTTACGGTTATTTTTTAACAGCTTTACACGTGTCAAGCCACGCAAGCGAAAGTGGGCAACTGGATTTTGACGGAAGCGCCGCCGCTTACACCGACGCCTCCGGTGAAGTCGTGACTCCGAGCATCGAGATCAAAAACGGTAAACGCTATTATAACTGGCCGAATTGGAATGTCTTTAAGAACCGCAAGTTGCAGGTACACCGAGAGCGGACTACCCACCCGGGCGCACAGTGGTGGCCCCATGCGGGACTCGGGCTTTTCATGCACTGGGGGATCGTCAGTGAGTTTGAGGCATCCGGCGAAGCTTGGTCGGGACGTTGGCACAAGAGTCGTGCCGATAAATTCCATCCGCAGTCTGAAATTTGGGCAGCTGCGGAGACCTTTAACCCCACAAAATACGATCCGGATAAATGGATGGCGGGCGCGCGTCGCGCGGGCTTCCGTTATTCCGTCATCACAACCAAACACCACGACGGTTATGCCCTTTGGGATTCTGATACCGCCTTGCTTGGCGTACGTCATTCCCTGAACGGACGTTGCCTTATCGCGCCCTTTGTTGAGGCCTGCCGCAAGAACGATGTCAAAGTCGGCTTCTACTACTCCGGAATGGACTGGTATTTTGACCGGGAGCATATGAATTTCGCGCTCGGTGGTGGAAAAAAGATGAATTACAAAGGCGAGATAGTAAGCGAACTGCCCAAGCCGCCTGCCGATCGTCAAACCGCGCTCGCAGCCTTTAACCAACGACAGGTTGAGGAACTCATTACCCGCTTTAAGCCCGACATTTGGTGGGGCGACGGCGGACACGGTGCGAGCATTGAATATATTCGCGAGCTGCATCCACCGATTGTAATCAATAACCGCGACCGCGATAGCGGTGACCACGCCACGCCGGAGGGGTTCCACATGGCGCATCCACGCTTTATCCGCAAACCCGTTCTAGAGAATGGTTGGTGGTGGGAACTCTGCACCATCATTCAAGGTGGTTCCTGGCACTACGACCTCGCCAAGGGTGAAAAGATTAATAAAACCGATGCCGTCCTCCGCGCCCTTGCGGAAGTCCGTTGCCTCGGCGGCAACCTCCTCGCAAACATCGGCCCCCGCCCCGATGGAACCTTTCAAGACGAAGTCTGGCGGCTCTTCGATGAAATGGCGGAGTGGATGTCCACCAACGAAGCTTCCGTCTTTGGTATCAATGGCGGCGGTCCCTGGCCGGAAAAATGTAACGTCCCCATCACCGCCAAAGATCGCATCTGGTATTTTCACGCCAAGAAAGACCATGCCACTCAGCAAAATCCCGTCGTCTTGGAGGACTGCCCTGCCAAACCCCTCCGTGTTACTTTGATGCGTACCGGCGAAGCCATCGACTACACCTACCGCGACGACAAACTCAGTTTTGTCATTCCCGAATCCCTCAAAGCCGTCAAGGTCACCGACGTCGTTCAGGTCGACTTTGGGCCCAAGTTCGATCCGGAACCTTACCGCTTTAAACATTGGTAAGGGTCGGCGTTAATCCAGGGCTTCCCACTTCGCAAATGTCGCCGCCTGTCCCACCGTCGCGCCGGCTGCATCCAACAACATCCAGACCCGCGCGCCCGCGATCCGGAAGCGCTTTCCGCTTGCGCTCACCCGCACCCCGCCGTAGCGGTCCGAGTAACCCTGTTCCCGCACCGCTTTCAGCAGCGCCTCCCGTTCCGCTCGATGCAAAGGCTCCGCCGAACAACGCGAGGGCAGGGCGGTCAGCGCATCCCAATCCAATTCAAACAAAGCCTGTGCCGCCACATTCCCGTAATTGAAAACCGGGTCCGCCTCCGTCCCGTGCGAGAGCACCACAAACTCCGCCCCCATCAAATCCTCCACTTCCCCCGGACCCCGCGCCACCAAATCCTCCCCAAAACAACGCGCGTAGTTGTCCAATAAAAGCTCAGTGTGTTCCTGCAAATCCATCCCCACGATCCTAGCAACGACGCTCCCAACGGGAAGTTTTTTGTGTTAGAGCAATTTATTTTGTTTAACGGGAAAAGGCAGCAATACCCCAAGAAATAGCGCTTTAGCAAGCAATCAGGGGCTTTAGATGATTCCTTGCATACTAAATAACATACGGTAAGGTTATGTATGCTTTCTAAATTACAGGGTCTGGGATCGATTACGGATTGGATCCACCGGAGGACGCTTTCGGATGCGTCGCGGGAGCGGACGGAGCGATGGATTGTATCGGTCGCTTTGCTCAGTTTTTTCGTTCACCTCTTGCTGATTTGTGGGGCGCATTTCGGATGCTTCGGGGAAACCCCACCGGAGTTATTGGCGGATCCGATCGCCGCGATTTACACGCCTTTTTCCTTTATTCTGATCTACGAGGTTTATCTCCTGATTTTCTTCCTGCCGGCTTCGATCACTCAGTACATCGCCAAGCAATATGAAATCATTACCCTGATCGTTATTCGGCGCCTGTTTAAGGACATTGCCGATCTCGAACTAACTGCCAATTGGTTTCAGAATCAGGCGGACTTGCAGTTTACTTACGATATCATCACGACCCTGATTCTTTTCGCGCTACTGTACCTCTTTTATTCCCTAATTGCGCGGCACAAGTCTTTGGCAGTGGTAGAGACAGATGTTGCCCTGCGGCGTTTTATCCGGATCAAGGAACATCTCAGCGCCATTCTAGTGCCGGTATTCCTGACCCTCGCGCTATTCAGTTTCATCACCTGGATTGCCGATGTGTTTTTCCTTGCGCCCGGTCTGGAGGGGTCGAACCAGAATCTGAACAGCATCTTCTTTGATGACTTTTTCACGGTGCTCATTCTTACAGATGTGATGCTCCTGATCGTTTCCTTTGTCCACACGCAGGATTTTGCCAAGGTCATTCGCAATTCCGGCTTCATTATTTCCACGGTTATGTTGAAGCTCTCCTTTAGTGCGACGGGTCTGGTTAATATTGCACTGGTCATTGGTGCGGTGCTCTTCGGGGTGGGCATTCTTTATATCTACAACCAGCACGAACGCCTGCCGCGCGGAAACCACTGAGGGTCTTGTTCGCCTTTCCTGTTGCAGCGATCCATCACAGGCGAATATGTTGCCCTTGAGGGGGCCGGTTGCCGCCGAATTCGGAGACGTATGGCGCTTGCAATTTTGTAAAATCACGGTATATTTTACGTAAGTTACCTATGAGGCGGCATGCCTCCCATCTTCAACCCATAAAGCCCATGCGAAACTGCTCCCCGCGCTTCTTGTTTCTATTGCTCCCCATGCTTTTTGTCGGCTGTGTGAGTGTCGATGAACGCATGACGGCGTACCTGGGGATGCATTACTCGAAAGTGGTGGCAGTTTGGGGTGCGCCGCAAACGGAAGTGGATGACGGGGAGGGCGGAAAGCTGATGACCTGGCGTTTTGAATCGACTTACACCACGCCGGCAACGGTGCGCACGACCACCACGCAGCACACCAACAGTCACGGTCACGTGCATGGCAACAGTCACACTCATGCGCACCATGCCGCCACGCAACACGTGATGCACGGGCAAGCGCACAACAGCCACAACCATTACCATGGCAACAGTCAGGTGAATACGCACGGCAATCAAGTGAGCACCACGACCTACACGCCTGAGACGACGACCACGAATACCTACACCCGTTCCTTCTACACCGACCCGGACGGTTACATTTATGACTATGCCTGGAAGGGTTGGCACCCAAGTTACTGAGTAGGATAAAATCTTCGTTTGAGTCGTCAAAAGAAGCGTCGCAATTGGCCTTAGTAAGTGCTTAATTGTGTGCATGAAAGGTGCAATTACGGCTCTCTCTTGGCTCCTCTTCGCTGTCCACATGTTGCCAGCGGCAGAGGGTTCGGAATATCCTCACCCCTTGGAACCCGATCCCGCTCGTTTTGCGGAGGCGATGGCGGCATTCCACGCGGCAGATGCGGTTAGCCCGCCACCGAAGGGAGCGATTGTTTGTACCGGTAGCAGTTCTATGCGGATGTGGCACCCGCGAATTGAGGCGGACCTGCCCGGACTGACCCTGATACCTCGCGGCTTTGGCGGGAGCCATTACACCGATGTGATTCATTATCTGGATTTCCTTGTCCTGAAACACGCACCGCGCGCGCTCCTGCTTTACGAGGGCGATAATGACGCCGCTTATGGGAAATCCCCGGAGCGCATTTTTTATGATTTCAAATATCTGGTGGAGCGTTGCCGCGAAGCATTACAGGAATTGCGCATCTATATAATCGGGGCAAAACCCAGCATTGCCCGATGGAATCTCGCCAAGGAGATGCAGGCCGCCAATGCCATGATAAAAGCTTACTGTTATGCGGAGCCAAGTTGCACCTATATCGATGTCTGGCCCGTACTTTTAGGGGACAAGGGTGAACCGCGACCGGAATTATTAATCAAGGACAAGCTACACTTGAATACGGCAGGCTACGACGCCTGGGCTCGCGCGATTGCCCCGGTTCTGATTCAGAGCGAACTGCGGTTTGAGTGAAGCAAGGCTAGGCACCCGACGTACAATTTCCAGTTTTCAGGGATCTGCCACACCAAGCTGAGGACGTGGCGGGACGCGCACCCACTTACGCAAGTTGCTCTCTATCCATATCAGATGGATTTGGTTTTCCGGGTTGTCGTAATCCCTATCAAAGTTTGCGCAATCAGGTATTTCAGGGTGCTTGAATTTTAAAGGGTATCGAAATATTCAATACGCACATAAAAGGCTCCATGGGGTGGAATGCCTTGGTCGGTGTATTGCATGAGCGTTTCCAGATCGTGGATACCGTCTTCAATGTGGAGTACAAATTCAACTTCACGGTCGCCGGGTTTGATGGCTTGGGTATACGATTGTTTGCTGAGGGTCAACTGGGCGGTGCCGGCGGGGAGTTGCGCCTCGGCAAGCGGTGCCGCTTCCGGTAGTTTGCTTAAGGTGATACGATAATTGCCACTGCGAGCGAAGTGGATCTGCCATGCTCCGTGTCGCGCGACGCGTTTAGGCGATTCTCCTGCCAGTATAGAGTGCAGGTGGGTTTGGTGCCAGGGAGGATATTTTGCACCTTGATCGACTAAATTGGACGCGCCCCAGTCCATGCATGATAGATGGCTGATGGGTGCTGCGGCTGAGCCAACCGTGATGGGGGGTACCGCTTCGGCAAGCGGTCGAACTTCGTCCCACCATGCATCATATTGTAGACTGAGTGTTTGAAGGGCTTCGGGGAATTCTTCGGAGACGTCGATTTGTTCGCTAGGATCTTGCTGCAAGTCGTAGAGGGCGTTGCCATTGACCAGCGTGAAGCGTTCGTTGCGGATGGCGCTGCCTTTGTACTTGTGTGCTTGCGCCTGTCCGTTAGGCCAGCGTCCAACGTGAGTGACCACGGAGCGGTCGGGCCATTGTATTTTGTTGAAGGCGGTGAGGAGTGGTACGAGCGAGCGTCCGTCGGTCGGGATGTCCTTGTTGAGTGGGGTGGCTGTCAGTTCTGCAAGGGTGGGGAAAATATCAATCATGCTTGTAAGTGTATCAATGGCGCGCCCGCCCTGAATGTTGCCTTTTGGCCAGCGAATGAAACAAGGGACACGCACGCCGCCTTGGTAGGGAGTACCCTTTGTGCTGCGCAGGCCTGCGTTATATTTCATTTGGCGGGGGCGCCCGCCTTTGGCGCTGCCGTTGTCACCCATGAAAAGGACGATGGTGTTGTCGCTCAGACCTTTGTTTTTAAGTTTGTTGAGTAGTGCTCCGACTTCGCGGTCGAGATCGTCGATCATAGCGTAGAAGCGGGCTTGTGATTCGGGTAGACCTTTATCCAGATATTTTCGTGCGAGTTGCTCGTGGATTTGTAGCGGGGTGTGCGGTGCGTTGAGAGAGAGGAAGGCGAACCATGGTTGCGAGGTGTCTTGATCGATCCAGTCCCATGCGGAGTGGCTGAAGACTGCGGTGCAGTAACCTTCTGTCGGCACCCATTTGCCGTTGTGAAGAATGTGTGGGTCAAAGTAAGTGTTACCCCAGTAGTCTGGTGTCTGACCGATGCCGCCGCCTTGGTGGATGAAGACCTCGTCAAAGCCACGGTCTTGTGGTCGGCTAGGGTAGGTTTCGCCGAGATGCCATTTGCCAAAGATGCCAGTTCGGTAGCCAGCGGCTTTGAGGTGTTCGCTTAGTGTGGGAACATTCGCTTTGAGTAGACTGCGGCCACTGATGGTGTGAGTGATGCCGACCTTGAATTCATGCTGGCCGGTCATCATGGCTGCTCGTGTGGGGGAACAGGTGGGGGATACGAGGAAGTCTTCCAAGCGCACGCTGTCTTTAGCGAGCGCATCAAGGTTCGGGGTTTCGAGTGAAGGATTGCCGTAAAAACTAAGGTCGGAGAATCCCTGATCGTCCGTGAGGATGATCAAAATATTGGGGGCGTCGGGTGTTGCCGGACGATGCGTCGCTGCCCCTACAGGAGGCGAGATTAGCATTTGGCTGTAAAGCGCTACGATGAAAGCTGAGAGTTTTACAACATTCATAATACTTCTTTTTAAGTGCTGCTTTGATAAGCGCAAATGTTTTGCTAGTATGGAGATAACCCTTTGAAGTAGTGCTTTCAGTATTCGAAAATTATCCACTGGAAGCGCGTTTTTTGAGGGATCATCCGCGGTATTTGTGTAGGAGCTCCTTGGGTAGGTGGCAGGGGTCGTTCGGGAAATGGGTTAAGCGGTCCTGATGTTCGTCTGCGCTTTTGAGGTAATTCGTGAGGGGAAGCACCTCGAGCGCGATTCTTGCGCAATCCTCGCGTGACTGAATGAAAGCGCGCGCGGCTTCGAGGTGGGCGGGGTCACGACTGTAAACGCCGGTGCGGTATTGCTTGCCGATGTCGGGTCCTTGCTGGTCGACGCTGTGGGGATCAATGATTTCAAAAAGGTACTGAACCAATTCCACGACGGTGACTTTACCCGGATCAAAGCTAACCCGCACGCACTCAGCATAGCCGTCATAATCGCCCTCAATTGTTTGCGAGCTGCCGTTTGCCCGGCCCGCCTCCGTGGCAATCACCCCCAGGAGGTGACGCAGGAACTCCTGAACACCCCAGAGGCATCCACCGGCTAAAAAGATTTCTTCGGTTCCTGCTTTCATCTTCGCCTTTGTTTAGCCCATCTTGGACTCGTTATAAATCCTCAATTTAATTTTAAGCCGGTCGGGTAGTGCTATTGTTAACTTAAAAAACATTTCACTTAATAATTGAAATTTCAAAATGAAAACCTAGGGATGGAAGGATGAATCACAAGGTTACATCCAAGTTGAACATCATGTTAATGAGCGCGCTCGCTGCCGGTTCCGGCTATGCCGATTCGGCGACGGAGGAGGACGATGCTGGAATTTACACCCTCCCGAGTCTCACGGTTCGCGGGCAGGAAACCGCCAATGTACTCCCGGCAACGACCTTTCAGTCGGTCGTTTCCAATATGGATTTTGACCCGCGGATTGATTTCCAGTCGCGCAACATGGCGGAAGCCCAAGGCGATGTCAGCATACGCGGGGGGATCTTTGAGGGCACGGGAGTTCAAGTGGGTGCTGCCACGCTCATCGACCCGCAAACCGGGCATTACTCCACCGAGCTCCCCATCGCGCCGGAGATGTTGGGCGAGGCTAAAGTGCTTACCGGAGCGGATAACGCCCTCTATGGATTCAACAGCACTGCGGGAACGATCGCGTATGATTGGAGCCGGATCAACCAAGGGGGCAGTGCCACTTTGGGTTGCGGCGAGTATGCCCTCAATTTCCAGCGCTTGCATGGGGCATGGATCCATCTCTTGGGCGCGACCGGGCAATGGACCC
>CBFHXZ010000052.1:0-10178 GCA_965659965.1 Coraliomargaritaceae bacterium | reverse complement strand
CTAATATATTTAGTCTATCATAGCTGTTTTCAGTATTAAAGTTTTTTATATTTATCCATACAAAATTTCCTGATCCTGCATCAAAAGTTATATATTGATTTTCGTTATTTGAATAATTACTACTTTCACCTCCACTATCAAAGAATCTATAAGGTGCTTGTAATAACGAATGATATGCTTGCGATGTATCATTGATCGTAATATTTAAAGCGTTCATTTCTACTTCACTACCTGGCTCATATGCAAAAACGGATAAGTTTAATAAAAAAAGCAGCGGCAGCATAAGTAGGCTCTTCAATTTCATAGGATATCTAAAGCTATAAGCATACCACCCCATTAGTAAATTATTTTTTTAGAAGGCACTTGATGTATATACACATCATCACGAGACCAGCCAAACAAACCCCCGCCCCTCCCTCTGCTAAAGTTTGCCTAATTATTTGCCTAATTTCATTGATATTAGGCAATTTTTGGCAAAATCTCCAAGGTATGCCATTATGGCATGTTCATTCACATTAACCCAATTAATCGTACCGATAGGTAGGCTTTAGGCATGTAAGTCCCTCTTGTTTAAAGTGATAAGGCTTACAAACTGTTCCGTTGCTGAGTCCCCACCACGCCATCTGGAGTGGTGGAGCATAGGAGAGTCGAACTCCTGACCTCTTGCATGCCATGCAAGCGCTCTACCAACTGAGCTAATGCCCCGGAAAAGTGGAGGAGTGAAAGGAATGGGGGCGGGGGCGTCAATGCATTTGTGCGCGGATTGCGCATAAGTTGTTAGGATTTTGGGCGCAGGAGGATTGCTTGGTATGCACCCTGTACAAAGTGAAGCGCCGAGCATGGCGCAGCGATTGCGTGAGCGGGAACGTCCGCGGGCGCCTTGCGTGATGTATCAGGCATGGCGGGAGTTGTTGTTTTTGCATTGGGCGGTGGATGCGGCGGCGGTGCAGGCGCGTCTGCCGGAGTCGTTGCGGGTGGATTGTTTTGACGGGAAGGCGTGGATCGGAGTGGTGCCGTTTTTCATGCGTGGGGTGCGTCCGCGGTTTTTGCCCTCGGTGCCGGGGATCTCGGATTTCCTGGAGTTGAATTTGCGCACCTATGTGGTCGATAAGCAGGGGCGTCCGGGGGTGTGGTTTTTCTCCTTAGACACTTCGCATCGCTTGCCCGTGTGGATTGCGCGAAAGTTTTTTCATTTGCCCTATTGTCATGCGCGGATGGAGGCGAGTGAAACGGGTGAGGGGATTGAATACTGCTCGAGGCGCCGCGTGTTGACGGGTTGGGACGAGGCCCAGACGTATCGCTGGTCACGGACCGGGGCGGTTCGCGAGGCGGAAGTGGGGAGCCTGGAGTTTTTCTTATTGGAGCGGTATCGGCTCTTTGCGCACGATGCCCGGCGGGATCGCCTTTATTCGGGGCAGGTACACCACGCGCCCTATCGATTTTGCGAGGTTGATTTGCAGGCGTATTCCAAGCGTTTGTTCGGCTTGAATGGTTTAGAGACTCCGCTGGGTGAGCCGGATTCCGTAATCGCATCACCGGGGGTACCGGTGAGCATTCAAGCCCTGAATCGGGTGCCATAAAAAACGCCGCCCCGCTTAGGGACGGCGTTGGAAAGGATGGATTCCCGATTGGGAAGCTCGATTTATTTATATTCGGCTTCGACTTCGGAAACGGTCTTGGAGACGCGGGAAACAATCTTGTAGGGGTCGCCCTGGGAATTGGGGCGGCGATCTTCAAGATAGCCCTTGTAGCCGTCGTTTACGAAGCTGTGGGGAACACGGATGGATGCGCCGCGGTCGGCAACACCCCAAGAGAACTTGTCGATGGACTGGGTCTCGTGGAGGCCGGTGAGGCGCATGTGGTTATCGGGACCGTAAGCCGCGATGTGCTCATCCTTGTATTCCTCGAATTTAGCCATGAGCTTTTTGAAGTATTCCTCGCCACCAGTATCACGCATGTAATCGGTGGAGAAATTGCAGTGCATGCCGGAACCGTTCCAGTCGCCGACGAAGGGCTTACAGTGCCATTCGATGTCGACACCGTATTTTTCGCAGAGGCGGAGGAGGATGTAACGGGCAACCCAGATTTGGTCGGCGGCGTTCTTGGAACCCTTGCCGAATACCTGGAATTCCCACTGACCTTTGGCAACCTCGGCATTGATGCCTTCGTGGTTGATGCCGGCGTCGAGACAGATGTCGAGGTGTTCCTCAACGATGTCGCGGGCGATGTCGCCTACGTTGCAGTAACCCACGCCGGTGTAGTATTCGCCTTGGGGGGCGGGAAAGCTGTTTGGGTCTTCGGGCCAGCCGAGGGGGCGGCCGTCAGTTTGAAGGAAATATTCCTGTTCGAGTCCAACCCAAAGGCCGTCGTCATCCGGGATGGTGGCGCGGGCGTTGCTGGGGTGTGGGGTGCCATCCGGAAGCATGACTTCACTCATGACGAGGAAGCCGTTCTTGCGGGTGCTGTCAGGGAAGAGCGCCACCGGCTTTAGCATGCAGTCAGAGCTGCTGCCGTCCGCTTGTTGGGTGGAGCTGCCGTCGAAGCCCCACATGGGGCAATCGTCGAGTGAGAAGTTGCTGGGATCGCCTTCAACGATCTTGGTCTTGCCGCGAAGGTTGGCGACCGGTGTGTAGCCGTCGAGCCAGAGGTATTCGAGTTTTAGTTTAGCCATAATTATGCTGCGTTTAAGTCAGGTTTTGTTTGGTTTGCTTACAATGAATGTTGGCGGAGTGCCGTATTTCATCGAAACGAGGTAATAGCAGAATGCATGCCAGCGAATATCGGCAAGGCTTTTTTGGAATTTATTGCTCCAGATGCTTTAAAAGCAGGGTCTTTCGGGGCAAAGATTAAAATTCGGGATGCGCGGACTTGCCAGAGGGAGAACAAAGTTTCACTCTTTGAATGATGCAAGAGGCAAAAAATACTGCGCGGGCGGTGGTACACATCGGTTACGACGGTCGGGTGCACAAATATTTCAAGGGGCCGCAAGCGCGCGCGCGTTATGAAAATGAGAAGCGGGTCTTGTCTTTTCTGCAGAAAAAGGAATGCCCCTTCGTGCCCCGTATGCTGGAGCACGACGACGGGCAAAAGTACCTTGTGACCAGCAATGCTGGTAAACGGGTGGAGCACGTGAGTTCCGGGAAATGCGAGCAACTCTTTGCTGAGCTGGAATCTTACGGCGTGCGGCACGAGGACGCCGAGGTGCGCAACATCACCTATAATGAACAGGCCGGACGATTCTGTATCATCGATTTTGAATTCGCCACCATTCTGGAGCCGGGTTACCCGCCCTCGCCACCTATAGAATCGCACCCCAACCGTGACGCTTACAGCCATGACTGAAGCCAATATAGAATCAGAGGAGGTCGTCTTGCCGGTGATTGCGTGGTCGGGTCTGACGGATGTCGGGCGTTACCGTAAAAATAACGAGGACGCCTTTCTCGCGCTCACGGTTGACGGCAATGAGGTGCGTAGACTCGGGAAATACGGGGATGCCAGTATGGCGAGCCACGATTTTATTTTTGCGGTGAGCGATGGTATGGGCGGGGCCAATGCCGGGGAATTTGCAAGTTCGATTGCGGTGGAAAAGATCACGCAAATGATTCCGGAATGTTTCCGCAATGCCGCTGGAGGCTTGGAGATCGGTTGCAATGATATCCTACATGAGCTCTTTGAGCAGATTCACGCCGCCATTTTGGAAATGGGAGAAAGTTACGAGGAATTGTCCGGCATGGGCGCGACCTTGAGTCTGTGCTGGGTGCGACCCGGGACTTTATATTTTTGCCACATCGGGGACAGCCGGATCTATCATTTGCCCGAGGGGGGTGGTATCCGTCAGTTGACGCAGGATCATACCCATGTAGGCTGGATGCAATATAAGGGCGAGATCAACGAACGTCAGACACGCGGTCATCCCGGGCGCAACGCCCTTCAGCAAGCTCTTGGCGGGGCGACGCAAATCTTACACCCGTTACTTGGTTCGGTGCGTTATGAGAGAGGGGATCGTTTTCTGCTCTGTACCGATGGTTTGGTGGAAGGACTTTGGGACAGTGGTATGAATCGCCTCGTTCGCAATGTGCAAGCCCATGAACCTGACGATGTCGCGGAACGATTGGTTCGGGAAGCAGTAGCTACGGATGGCAGGGACAACACCACTGCTTTGGTTTTTGAGATTTGCCCTCCCGAGGCCGCTAGCTGAATAAATGCCAGGTGCCGGTGACAAGGGCGCAAAGGATGAAACCGATGACCGTTGGAATGACGGCGGCCCAGGTCGTCCAGCGCAGGGATCCAGTTTCCTTGTAAATGGTGTAGAGGGTTGTGCTGCAGGGGTTGTGGCAGAGGCTGAACAACATCAGGCAGATGGCAGTTAGGGTGGTCCAGCCGCCCGCCGCAAGGAGATTGCCGAGGGCAAGCACATCGTCGGTTTCAAACATCACACCTGCGCCGCCCGCGCCGTCGACCACCATACCGGTGACCATGACGGTGAGCATGAGAATGGTCGGGATGACGATTTCGTTGGCGGGGATTGCGACCACATAGGCGAGCAGGATCACGCCCGTGAGTCCAAAGATCGCCGCGAGGGGGTCGAGTCCTTGAATGCTCCAGAGGGCGAGCGATTGTCCGCCGAGGTTGATATTGCAAATACTCCAGATCACGATGCCTGCCGGGACGGCAAAGACGATGGCGCGCCAGAGGACGAAGAGGGTGCGGTCGATGAGGGAGGTGTAGAGGGTGCGCCAGATAGCCGGTGGACGGTAGGGTGGCATTTCCAGGCTGAAGGCCGAGGCGGTTCCCTTTAGGAGTGTGCGCGAAAGGCCGTAGGAAACGAGGAAGGTCAGGAGGATGCCTAGACTGGCGACCGCAAAGACGCCTGTGGCGGCGATGAGTCCCGCGAGCGGTTTGGGTGCAAGGGCACCGATGAAGATGCTGGCGATTAAGATTTGGGTCGGCCAGCGTCCATTGCAAAGGGCGAAGTTATTAGTGAGGATTGCGATGAGTCGTTCACGAGGGGAGTCAATCACGCGGGTGGCGATGACTCCTGCGGCGTTGCAACCGTAACCCATTGCCATGGTCAGGGCTTGCTTCCCATGGGCGCCGCTCTTTTGAAAGAGGCGGTCGAGATTGAAGGCGACCCGGGGGAGGTAGCCAAAGTCTTCCAACAGAGTGAAGAGCGGGAAGAAAATCGCCATGGGGGGCAGCATCACGCTGATGACCCAACCCGTAGTCAGGAAGACCCCGTCGAGGAGGAGGCCATCCAGCCAGAAGGGCAGGCCGAGGTTGGCAGAAAGTCCCTTCAGTGCGGGGTGCAGTTGTTCCAGGAAGAGGCTCGCCAGCATGGCGCTGGGAACATTCGCGCCCTCGATGGTGATCCAGAGCACCGCCATTAAAATGAATGCCATTAGCGGGAAGCCCGTGAGGGGGTGCGTGAGCCAGCGATCCAGCGCGCGTTGCCAACGCAAACGGGTGGACGGGCCACCGTTCTGAACGCAGTCTGCTGCGATACCGGCAGAGGCGGCAGAGATGGATTCCACAGTGCTGTCGTGGAAATCCGGGGGCAATTGCCAGCGCAATTCCGAGGCTTGTGCCACGATCGACTGCCCGCGGGCATCCGTCTCTAATGCATCGGACGCGTCCAGTTGCTCAATGCTTCCATCGGCAATCGCTTCTATGATGCGGTTGTCGTTTTCAAGGAGCCGCCAGGCAACCCATTGGCTTTGTTTGAGATTGGGAAAGGCTGCCCGTAGATCCTGCGCCAGGCCGTCCAATAGTTCCATTTGTTCTTCTGCGGCGAGGGGTATGCGCAGGGCTTGGCAGGTGAGCGTTCCGCTCGCCACCGCTTCGATGGCATTCAGCAAAGTATCCACGCCGTCTCCACTGCGGGCTGACATCGGAATGACGGGAACCCTCAGTTTGCGCGCCAAGGCCTTGGCGTCCACTGCGATACCGTGTGCCTCCGCCTCGTCCATTAAATTCAGGGCGACCACCACTTGATCGGTGATTTGCAAAACCTGCAGGGCGAGGTTCAGATTGCGTTCTACCGAAGTGGCGTCGATGACGATGACGGTGACATCCGGTTGTCCAAAGAGGAGAAAATCGCGGGCGACCTCTTCATCGGCGGAGGTGGAGAGCAAGGAATAGGTGCCCGGCAGATCGACCAATTTGTAGCGCGCCTCTTTGAGGGAGAAGCCGCCCTCCGCACGCGCGATGGTTTTGCCCGGCCAATTGCCCGTGTGTTGGCGCAATCCGGTCAGGGCATTAAAGACGGTGCTCTTGCCTGTGTTCGGATTTCCCGCGAGCGCGACCACGTAATCCCAACCGAATGTTTTTAAACCCAGTTGTTCGAGGCGCGCACTTTTTCCCGGGAGGCAATCCGAGCAGGCGGAGGGAGGGCAAGTGCCGCTCATCCTTCGGTGCTCCCTTCCGTGATGCGTACAAAAATATTTTCGCTTTGATGTTCGCGCAAGGCGACCACGGTATTGCGGACGCGGTAGGCGACCGGGCTTTTGAAGATTCCGTTCAATTCCATTTCGATGATGCCACCTTTTACAAAACCGAGGTCGAGGAGGCGTCTCCGTTCGGTTCCTCGGCAGACGGGACTGATGCTCAAAATTTCGGCCTTTTTACCCGCTTTGAGGTCGGACAAACGCACGGCGTCGCGGTCGAGACTCACATTCTCGGGTAGCGGTTCCACGGTGAGCGAATCCACCATTTCCGCGTCGCAGCAAATTTCACGTCCCGCGATTCTGAGGAGGATGCTGCGGTCATGCCGTGCCGCGATTTCAAAGGGCAGGTTCGGCGCGAGTCCCGCTTTGCAAATGCGGTCAAAGACCAGATCGGGATTGTCCTTCAGGCGCAGGACGCGTCCCGCCTGACCGATTTCCAGTTCGTCGAGCGGGCAACCGCGTGGGGTGGGGCTTTGTCCGGCGCGGGTTGGGATGGGGTCGCCGTGCGGATCGAAACGCGGATGCCCCAATTGTTGGGCGAGGCGATTGGTGTCCTCGGAGCTCAGTTCGTGCTCAACGCGTTCTGCCTCGGCGTGCCAATCCTTGCCCGTGGTGCCGGTTTCGTTGGCGAGAAAGGTTTCGTAGAGTCGGTGCGCCCGCAGGATTTGTAGGGCATACTCCCGACCGGGATCGGTGAGTCGATAGGCTTCGCCCCGCGATTGCGCTAGGCCGACCTCCTGAAGTTTTGCGAGCACTTTGCGCGCCCGTTCACGCGGACACTCTAGCGCACCCGCGACACTTTGAATAGTGGCATCCAGCTTTCCCTGCTCAAAAACCCAGAGGTGTTTGAGGGAATCCTCCAGTTGGGCGCGGTTGTTATCGGATCTAAGAGCTCGCATGGCTACAAGTACTTTGAATACTCAAAATAAGCTTTTTCAAGACTATTCGAAATTTTAGGGTCTAAAAATTGACAATTTTCACCGCAAGTGTCGGCACTTGTGGCCTTTTCACAAAGCGCACCTTCTTTTTGGAGGTGCGCGACAAATGTCTCAAGCTCAGTGTAGTTTACGGACTCGGGCTAGCGATTGAGGAGCTTGAGGAATTCCTCGTTGGATTTAGTGGATCCAATACGGTCGATCATTGCCTCGGCGGCGTCTTCGATTTTTTGCCCCGACAGGGCACGGCGTAGGAATTGGGCGGCTTCAAGGCGTTTGCCGGAAAGGAGCAATTCCTCGCGGCGGGTACCAGAGGCGTTGAGATTGACGGCGGGCCAGAGGCGCAATTCGGCGGCTTTGCGGTCGAGGACCATCTCCATATTACCGGTGCCCTTGAATTCCTGGAAAATGAGGTCGTCCATCTTGCTGCCGGTTTCAACGAGGGCGGTGGCGATGATGGTGAGGCTGCCGCCTTCTTCGCAATTGCGGGCAGCGGAGAAGAGTTGGCGGGGTTTCTCGAGGGCGCGGACGTCGAGGCCGCCGGTCATGGTACGTCCGCCTTTACCGGAAGCGGCGTTGTAGGCACGGGCGAGGCGGGTGATGGAATCGAGGAGAAAGACCACGTCCTTGCCCGCTTCGACGAGACGTTTGGCGCGTTCGATGGCGAGCTCGGCCATGCGGAGGTGGTTGGGGAGATCCTCGTCATTGGAGGAGGCGTAAATTTCGGCATCCACGCTGCGGTTGAAATCGGTGACTTCCTCGGGGCGTTCATCGACGAGGAGGACGATGAGGTGGCAGTCCGGGTGGTTTTCCACGACGCCGTGGGCGATGTCGTGGAGGAGGGTGGTTTTACCCGTGCGGGGCGGGGCGACGATGAGCCCGCGGGTACCTTTGCCGATAGGGCAAAAGAGATCCATGATGCGGGTGGTGAGGCGGGCGTCATCGGCCTCGAGCAGGAGGTGCTCACTCGGGGCAATGGAGGTCATTTGTTGAAAGGAGAAGCGACCTTTGCGTTCATCGAGGGTAAAACCGTCGACGGTTTCGATGAAGCGAACCTTCGGGTTGGGAAATTTGTTGTTATGGAGTGCTTTGCCAACGATGGTATTGCCGCTCTTGAGTTTAAAGCGTTTGATGAGTTCCCGGGGGATAAAGGGATCATTGGGGGTGGTTTTACCGTTGCGTGCGGGGTCGAGCAGTTGCCCGGTCTTGTTGGGTAGTATTTCCAACAGGCCGCTTACGGTAATCTCGTTATCTGTGGCTGTATTTTCTTGCTGGCTCATGCGTTAAAAGGGGGGTGTTGCGACATGGGTATAGCAATGCAGGAGTTTGCTTTGCTTTACGCTGGAATGATTTCAGTCGCGTGGAGTAGTGGTTTCAACGGCGATCCAAAGTGCGCCGAATTCCGAATAGGGATGTGAAACCGTAAGTTTGATTTTACGCAAGAACAGTGCGTAGGACGCAGCTTGTCAACGCTTCAGTCAGCTGGAAAAGGCGGTCTTATTCGCCGCTTTTTTGGGACAAGATATCCTTGAGGGCTTCTTTTTGAGCGGGGTCGAGCTTGGGGCGTTCTACGGCATCGTGCGTTTCGTGTTCTTTGTAGCAGCGGCACATGTCCTGGCTGTCGATGACCTGATTATTAAACTTTCCACAGAAGACGCAGAGGCGCACGTGCAGCTTGAGGAAGCAGCGGCGGAGTGCCGACATTTCGGAGTAATCTTCTTTGTGAAGCGCCTTGGAAACTTGTTTGCAGGTAAACATCTGTGAAAAATTCTATTTCGAGTCTTTCCAGCGTGCTTCCAGCAAAACTTTGAGTTGTTGCCGGGCGCGGTGCAAGAGGACCCATAGATAGTTCGGAGTTATATCCAAGACCTTACAGACTTCATCGGTGGTTTGATCCTCGAGCACACGGAGGATAAAAGCCTGCCGGGCGGGTTCCTTGACTTCATCGATGCAGGTTTCAAAAACCTTCCAGAATTCGGTGTTGTCGTAATACTTGCGGGGGTTGAATTGCCAGGGGTCGGGATTGGTGGTGGCGATGCCGCTGTACTTAAACCAGAAACTCTCGAGGAGCGCTTCGTCCTCCGCTTCGATGTCCACCTTGTTCTCTTTGATAGAGCGGCGGATCTGGTCGACGATTTTGTTGCGCATGATACCGCGCAGCCAGAATTTGATATCGCGGCTACCGTCGAAACGGTCGAGTGCCTTGATGCCCGCAAGGAGGGTATCCTGCACGCAATCCTGAGCCGCCTCGGGGTTGCGTAGGCGGGACATAGCGAAGCCGTAGAGGTAGTCCCCGTATTGCTCCACCCATTGCTCGGGCGGCGTGATGGGCACTTTCGCAGCGTTGGCTTTCTTTTTGGGCATTCAGGATAGGGTGTTAGGATTCCGCTTCGGCGCTTTCCGTCGATTCTTCGCTTTCCGCGTCCGCATCTTCCTCGTTTTCGTCCTTCTCGCTGGCAATGACCTTTGAGATGCCAATCAGTTCGTCCTTGTCGCCAAGATTGACGAGTTTGACGCCCGAGGCGGCGCGACCGGTGATGCGGACATCCTTGATGGGTGAGCGTACGGCCTGACCCTTGAGGGTGAACATCATGATTTCATCCTCGTCGGTTACGGAAAGGGCTCCGGCGACCTGCTCGGTCTTCATGGCGATGATGCCGGATCCACCACGTGATTGCTTGCGGTAATCGTCGAAGGCGGTGCGTTTGCCGAGGCCATTGGCACCGGCGAGTAATAGTTTGGCCTCAGGGTTGACGATTTCGATCGCGACCACGGCGTCGGCTTCAGACTTCAATTTGAT